>CAYOUW010000045.1:0-1483 GCA_964407235.1 uncultured Zetaproteobacteria bacterium
CTTGCAAGGGATACAACCATTGCTTCAGGAGCGCGCCTTGCATATGACCACCGGATGACTCGCTGTGGCATGATTTGTGGGTAAAGGGCAGTCTTGGAGGAGCCAAAGGCTTGCAGCCTGCGCCGCAGGTCAATGTCGGATCCTAGGCTACCCCTTCCCCATGCGATGCGCAAGCCAATGCGTCAGCCTCTGATGGATGAGATAAAACACCTCGCCACCGGATGTCAGCCATGCAGGCAATCTTCCCTGTTCAGCCCTTCGCCATAACAACACGCCACAGAGCATAAATAATATTTGCCCCGCCCACATGGACCATGCGGGAAGCGTCCCCAGTTCAACCTGCCGGTGCAACACAAGTTGCACATTGTACAGAAGGAGGAGCAGGCCGATTCCCAATAAAAACGAACCCGTGCGACCGGCACGCTTGGGCGCCAGCGACAAAGGAAGGGCGAACAGGCATAATACCAGGACCGTCGTGGGCAGAACCAGGCGGCGGTTCCATTCTGCCAGCGCATCCGGCGTGGGATGCCGCTGAATCCGTCGCCAAAGCTCGGATGGTGTCATCATGATCACATAGTCGCTGGAATGTATCAATTTCATCGCGCTCAAATTACCCAACGACAGATTGACCTCATAATTCTTGAAGGCCAGCACGCGCTGGTTCGCGCCATGGCCTTCCAACCGCGTTCCGTTCCACATACGTAAACGCACGCCGCCCGAAACCGGCGTAATCTCGGCTATTTCCGCCAGATAATACACCGGTCCGCCGGGACGCCCATCCTCAACCATGACACCATGATAACGACCCTTTTTGTCTTTTCCGTCCACATAAAACGTAATCTGGTCCACATCCCGGGAGAAACGACGGGGTGTGAAATCCGGCGTTCCTTTGAGACTGTAGATTTGCTTCAACACGTTGTTAAAAGATAGCTGCCCCTTCGGCAGCCAGACCATGGATGTCAGCGTCAGTCCGAGATAAAGCAATATAGCTACGCCGATCATGCCGCGGAATATGCGCAGATAGGAAAGACCGGCCGCCCGCATGGCATCCATCTCGCTGCCCTGCTGGAGCCCCACGATCACATTCTGCATGGAGAGAAAAAAAGCGATAGGGACGGTCAGCAATGCAAAATAAGGTAAGACAAAAATCAGAAGCTGTCCCAACAAACCCCATGGAGCGCCACTATCCGTCACCAGAGATAACAATTTCAGCGCCCTGCCCAATAGCAATACACCGGTTACCAGCACAAGACCTCCGGCAAACGGCGCCAACCACAAACGGAAGATATACCGATCCAGAATCATACCACAAGACTGAACACCCCCCGCCTATAAGGCGAGGGGTTTTAAGCCTTTCCGATCGGGGGGCATTAATTCTTCAGCGCTCATCAAAATTGATCCGGTTTTGCTCAAGAAACTGACCCTCCCGCTTCCGGCGTTTGACGCATGAACACCCAGATGTCAAGCCAGACCCCGTATGTTT
>CAYOUW010000045.1:1583-14696 GCA_964407235.1 uncultured Zetaproteobacteria bacterium
GCTTCCGGCGTTTGACGCATGAACACCCAGATGTCAAGCCAGACCCCGTATGTTTCATGTTTCAGATGTGAACACCCAGATGTCAAGCCAGACCCCGTATGTTTCAGATGTCAAGCCAGACCCCGTATGTGAACACAGATGTCAAGCCAGACCCCGTATGTTTTATCTTTCAAAAAGAGATGGGGCCGTAGCTCTCCACCCCGGCTATAACCGGCAAATATGCTCCCGATCCGGACCAGTGGATAGCATTTTTACCGGGCAACCGCACACTTCTTCAATACGATCCAGCAGAGCTTTGGCATTTTTCGGTAACTGCGCCATATCCGTCAAACCAAATGTGTTCTCGGGCCAACCGGGCAGCGTCTCATAGACCGGCGTGCATTCATCCAGCACGCCCGCATCCGCCGGAATCGACTGCAAGCGCTCGCCGTTGTGTTCATAGGCCACGCACAGCTTCACTTCGGACAAGCCATCAAGCACATCCAGTTTGGTCACCGCCAAGCCTGTCACGCCTGCCACACGCACCGCATGTTGCACGACCACGGCATCGAACCACCCTGTACGGCGCGGGCGCCCCGTGGTCGCGCCGAACTCCTGCCCTTTCTCCGCCAAATGCCGGCCCGCGGCATCATTCATGCCTTCGGCATTGTAGAGTTCAGTCGGAAACGGCCCGGCCCCGACCCTCGTGGTATAGGCCTTGCAGATGCCCAGTACCTCGTCGATCATGGCAGGCCCTATCCCAAGCCCCGCCATGGCCGCGCCGGAAACCGTATTTGAGGACGTCACAAACGGATAGGTGCCGAAATCCATATCCAGCATGGTGCCCTGCGCGCCTTCAAACAGCATGGAATCTCCCGCCTTGTGGCGTTCCTGCAAAATAAGTGAAACATCGGCCATCAACGGAAGCAAACGTTCCCGCGCCAGATCAAGCACATCATCCACACCCGCACGGCTGACTGCGTCTGCTTTGAAATATTCAGTCAGCAGAAAATTCGTCCATTCCAGATTCTCGCCGATTTTGGCATCCAGATTGTCCGATGTCAGGTCGATCAAACGAATACCGCGCCGTGCGGTTTTATCTTCGTAAGCGGGACCAATTCCCCGCCCTGTCGTACCTATCTTTGCCTTGCCCCTGGCTATTTCGCGTGCTGCATCCAGCGCCCGGTGATAAGGAAGAATCAACTGGCAACGGTCGGAAATTTTAAGTCGCTGCGCAACCGGAATCCCCGCCCGGATCAGGGTATTCATCTCTTCGACAATCGTTTCCGGCGCTACCACCGTACCATTGCCGATCAGGCACAGGGTATGGTCATGCAGAATACCGGACGGGACCAGATGCAATACCATCTTTTTGTCACCAGTGACCAGCGTATGCCCGGCATTGGGACCGCCCTGAAAACGCGCAACCACATCCACTTCGGGAGCCAGAAGATCGACAATCTTGCCCTTGCCTTCATCACCCCACTGCACTCCAATTGCAACTATATTTGGCATTTCGTCCCCATCATTCCGGATATCAGACCGACTGAACCGTATCCAGCCACGCCCATAAATCACAGGAAAACCCTGTCGCGGGCATATCCCGGCCATGCGCTTTCATCATCGCATCATAGCGTCCGCCGTGCAGCAGCGCCTGCGGTACTCCTGTGGCGAATCCCGCAAAGACAATCCCGCTATGATATAGAAAACGCGGCATCACCGCGGCGTCTGCGTGCACCTGAACGTCACCCTCCAACTGGCCACCCACCTGTTTCGTCAGAGAAACCAGTTCCTGCGCGGCGGCATCAAAGGCATCGCTGATTCTGCCCTGCTGCGCCTCAACCCATGCCAGATCGCCAAGCCCTGAAGCCATCTCCAGCAACGCCCGCCGGTTCGGTTCGGAAACATTCACGGATGTGATGGTGGCGGACAGATCATCCGGTGAGCGGCGGGCAACGAGTTCCCGCCATATTTCCAGCGATACCGAACTCTCCTCAACCAGTGCCTTGAGTAATCCGATGTGTCCAACCTGCAACACCGGTTGCCTGAATCCGGCGGTCAGCATGCACTCCGCCGCCAAACGCATCACTTCGACATCACCTGCCGCGCCGGATACGCCAAGATATTCCACGCCGGTTTGCCATTGTTGGCGTGAACCACGCCGCGACCCCGGCCGGGCCAGCATGACCGTACCGGAATAACAGAGTTTTAAAATATCTTCACTTTGTAAACGTGTCGCGGCAATGCGTGCAATTTGGGGCGTCATATCCGAACGAATGGCCAATAACCCGGCCCCCGCGGGGTCGGAAAACACCACCGTCTGATCGGCAAGAAAGCGTCCCGCACCGGATTTCAGCGTATCGGGACGTTCCAGAATTGGTGGAATCACCTCATCAAATCCGGCTTTTTCAAACAGCGCAAGCAACCGGCCCTGTAAATCACGCAATGCCTTCGCACGAGGACCGAAGGCGTCGTCCAGTCCGATAATCGGCCGGCCCGCCACACGGTTTGTCACACGGTCTGTTATACGATCCGTCACATATCCCCCAACTCGGCATAACGAACCATGATGATATGGGGCAGATTCGCCAACCTGTTGAGCACATCCTCATCCGGCGGCGTATCCACCTGCACCAGCGCCACCGCATTGTTTGTGTCTTCCCGCCGTCCCAAACGAAAATCACCGATATTGATATTCACCTCGGCAAGAATCGAACCAATCGCCGCAATTACGCCCGGCCTGTCTTCATTCTGAATGAAAATAAGATTACCCTGTGGCGCAATTTCCACTTCGTAGGTATCGAAACTGACAAGACGCGGCCGTGTTTCATCGAATAACGTCCCCGAAACGCAGCGCGTTCCCTCATCACCCTCCACTTGCAGGCGAATCAGCGTGGAGAAATTCTCCGATGTTTCACGTGCCGACTCAGCTACTTCAATACCGCGATCCCTGGCCAGCATACCCGCATTGACTGCATTCACCTCTTCCATGCTTTGCGACAACAGCCCCTGAAGCATGCTGTTGATGAGCGGTTTTCGATTGATCGATGCAGCCTGTCCCTCGAAATGTGCCGTGATGCGCGAATAACCGGGCTTCATGGTCTGTCCGACAAAACGGCCCATGCGTTCGGCCAGCAACAGGTACGGGGCCAGCAAACGCTGTTCCTCTTCGGACAGTGACGGCACATTCACGGCGTTACGCACCGTGCCGTTCAGCAGATAGTCCGACATCTGTTCCGCCACCTGAACGGCCACATTTTCCTGCGCCTCATTCGTGGATGCTCCGATATGCGGTGTAAAACTGACATTATCGAGTTCAAACAACGGATTATCGTGTGTCGGCTCCTCCTCAAACACATCCAGCGCCGCCGCCCGCAGGTGGCCGGATTTGCATGCCTCGTAAAGCGCCTTTTCATCCACGATGCCACCGCGAGCGCAATTCACCAGAATTGACCCCTTTTTCATCCGCGCCAATATGTCCGCGTTAATCAAATTGTGCGTAGTGTCCAGAAGCGGCACATGAATAGTCAGAACATCCACGGTTTCAGCCAGTTCAACCACTGTTTCCACTTTGGTCACGCCCATCGCCGCGGCCCGTTCATCGGAAATAAACGGATCGTAAACATACACGGCCATGTGCAGACCCTTGAGCCGGTCGCATACGATGGCGCCGATATTACCCGCACCGATGACGCCGGCTTTCTTGCCGGTCAACTCCATGCCCATGAAGCGTGATTTTTCCCACTTGCCCGATCGCGTGGATGATGACGCCTGTGGAATCATGCGCGCCGCCGCCACAATGTGCGCCACGGCCAGCTCCGCGGTGGTGATGGTATTACCAAACGGCGTATTCATCACTACAATGCCACGCCGCGAACACGCCTCCACATCGATATTATCCACACCGATGCCGGCACGGCCAATGACCTTCACGCGCACCGCCGCATCCAGCAATACGCTTTTTAATGTCGTCGAGGAACGAACGGCAATACCATCGTAATCTCCGGCAATGGCCAACTTTTCCTCATCCGGAAGACCCGGCTTGTAGTCCACTTCAATGCCGCGCGCCTTAAACACCTCCACAGCACGATCGGACATTTTATCCGCAATCCAGACTCTGGGCATAGTTTATCTCCGAGCCGGAAAACGTTCGACCAGCACAGCCTGCGCCGCCGCTAAGCCACGACCCATTTCAACCGGGTGACCGAAACGGTTCAGCGCGATTTCGATGGCGCTTATCGCTGTGCAAATATCAAATACGTCATAGTATCCCAGGTGTGCGATGCGGATAATTTTACCCTTCAAATGATCCTGCCCGCCCGCAAAGGTTACGCCCATGGTGTCGCGTAAATACTTCACGAATGCCGCACCGTCCACGCCCTCAGGCACAAAGGCGCCGGTTGCGGAAGTGGCGGGGGATGAAGACACCGGTTTCATGCCAAGCGCCGTCACGCCCGCGCGCGTCGCCTTCGCCAGCAACGCATGCCGAGCATGGAGATTGTCCAGACCTTCCTCAAATATCATTTTCAGGACTTCATTCAAACCGAGAATCAGGGCGATGGCAGGCGTCCATGCCGTCGTGTCCTTACCGGCCCGTTGACTCTTTTGTTCGGTGGTCAGGTCAAAATAAAACTTCGGACAGGCCGATGATTTCGTAAGCGCCCACGCCTTGTCCGAAAGTGCGATCATGGCCAGTCCCGGCGGTAACATGAACGCCTTCTGCGAACCGGAAATCACCACATCCAGGCCCCATTGATCCATCGGCATGTTGATCACGCCCAGTGCCGTAATCGCATCCACTACGGTCACGCAGCCTTCGCGCGATGCCGTCAACTGCGCCACCTCGCGGATCGGATGTTCGGTCGTCGTACTGGTTTCCGACGCCTGTAAAAATACGCCTTTCGCCCCGGGATGGGCGTTCAAAGCCGCTTCCACGGCGGGAACCTCAACGGCCTGACCCCATTCCAGCTTGATCTCAATGGCATTGACGCCGTATTTCGCAGCGATCTTGCCCCATCGCTCACCGAATTTGCCGCCATTCACATAAATGATGGTATCACCGGGCGAACACAGGTTGGTCACCGCCGCCTCCATGGCGCCGGAACCGGAGGATGCCAGCATCAGGGCATCGTTTTTTGTCTGAATGACTTGCTCCAGCATGTGTTTGGTCTCGGCAAAAATGGCTGAAAATTGTGGTGTGCGATGATGAATCATGGGGTGGGCCATGCGCAGCAGTACGCGCTCAGGCACGGCGGTTGGACCCGGAGAAAGAAGATATTGTTTTAACATTGGGATGAATAACTCCAAAGATAGGTTGATTTGCTCCCGTCACAGGCGCGGGGCGCATGCTAATCAGGCAGCTTTCAAGGTCAATGTCGTCTATTCGGGCGATGCCATCAACCTGGTTGGTTTCTCCACGGAATACGTTGCCTCACCGCTTCGCCGACAATGACAATGGACGGAGAAGCGGCCGTGATCCGGCCATCCTTCGCCTGCCGTAGCGTACCGGTACCAACCGATTCATCCGGCAGTGATGCATTGCGAATCACCGCAACGGGCATATTGGCATCCATGCCGGCATCCATCAGGCGAGCAGTTAAATCCGGCAGTACCCGCGCAGCCATGTAAAACACCATAACGGGAAAGGCAGCCACCAATGCCGTCCAGTCAATCCGGCTATCCCTGGAAACCTCATGTCCGGTCAGAAAGGCAATTGAACTGTTTACGGATCGATCCGTCACAGGAATGCCCGCCATCGCCGGGGCGGCCACTCCCGCCGTTATACCTGGAATAATGCGGAACGGCACGCCAGCCGCGGCCAGTGCGCGAATCTCTTCGCCACCACGGCCAAACACGAACGGATCGCCCCCTTTCAAACGCACCACGCGTTTGCCTGCTTTTGCAAGACGAATCAGCGTGTCACAAATGTCCGATTGATTGGTTGAAGACCGGCCGCCACGCTTACCCGCAAAGATGCGTGCAGCCTCCGCACGCCCAAGGTCAAGCACATCCCGCGACACCAGGGCGTCATGAACAATCACATCGCAATCAGCCAGCAAGCGGGCTGCCGCGCAAGTTAATAAATCTGCAGCTCCCGGACCTGCGCCGACCAAAGCAACTTCTCCCGACGCAAGAGGATACGAAAGTGTTTTAATCTGCATTATTCACAAATGCAGGTTAGGCATAAACGGGATTGCCGATCATCCATCCGGAGTTTTGCAATTGGCCCTTAATAAAGCGGTCCTTAATAAAAATTAGTAAAAGAAATTATCAAAATGAAATCAGGCCCCCAACGTGAATACCCACCCTCGATCACAGGCGTGAAAACCCTACGAAATAAACGATGATCATTCAACCCTTGTATATCTCACAGGCAACCATAAGCTTCGTCGTCTCTGGACCATGAATCACGTATGTGATGAATGGTTAATCTCTTTCACGGAATAACATATTGATTTCTACATCCGGCATTACCATGCAATTCGGGGACAAACCCCTGTTTGAGAACATCTCGGTTAAATTTGGTGACGGCAATCGCTATGGGCTGATTGGCGCGAACGGTTGTGGTAAATCCACACTGATGAGAATTCTGGGCGGTGATCTGGATCCGACAGCAGGCCGTGTAAATATCGGCCGTCATCAACGATTGGGAAAACTGCATCAGGATCACTTCGCTTTTGAGGAACATACGGTTCTGGATACCGTGATGATGGGTTATGAAAAACTCTGGAAGATTAAGGAAGAACGCGATTGTATTTATGCCCGGAGTGAATTGAGTGAGGAAGATGGCATACGCGCCGGTCATCTTGAGAGTCAGTTTGCCGAGCTGGATGGCTATAGCGCGGAAGCGAACGCCGGCGAACTCCTGTTAAGCATGGATATTCCACTGCCGTACCATGATGGTTTGATGAAATCAATTGCGCCGGGCTGGAAGTTGCGTGTTTTGCTGGCACAGGCGCTGTTTGGCGATCCCGACATCATCCTGCTGGATGAGCCGACCAATAACCTTGATATCAATGCCATCCGCTGGCTGGAAGAGGTGATTAACTCGCGCACCTGCACGATGGTCATTGTTTCGCATGATCGGCATTTCCTGAACAGCGTGTGTACGCATATGGCTGATCTGGATTATGGCGAGTTGCGCATCTATCCGGGTAATTATGATGAATATATGACAGCGGCAACGCAGGTGCGTGAGCGTTTATTATCTGGAAATGCCAGGAAAAAAGCCAGGATTGCGGAACTTCAGACCTTTGTCAGCCGATTTTCAGCCAATGCATCCAAATCCAGCCAGGCGACGTCGCGCGCCAAACAGATTGAAAAAATAATACTGGATGAAGTGAAACCTTCAAGTCGTGTGAATCCCTTCATGCGCTTCACACAGGATAAGAAACTATATCGTATCGCTCTGGAGCTTAAGAGCGTCAGCAAGGGTTTTGATGAACAGCCCCTGTTTGAAAATTTTGATTTGATGATCCCGGTCGGCGAGCACGTGGCCGTGATCGGACCCAACGGTATCGGTAAAACCACGCTATTGCGTTGCCTGGCGGGCGATCTGGAGGCGGATAGCGGTAGCATCAAGTGGTCGGAAAACGTCAATGTCGGCTATTATGCACAGGATCATTCGGCGGATTTTGCGGAAGATTTGAGCCTGTTCGACTGGATGGCGCAGTGGAAAAAAGACGAGCACGGCGAACAGGAAATACGCGGCAATCTGGGGCGCATGCTTTTTTCACGGAATGACATTAAGAAATCAGTCCGAAAACTGTCCGGCGGTGAACAGGGGCGCATGCTTTTTGGCAAGTTCATGTTTCAAAACCCCAATGTTCTGCTGCTCGATGAACCGACCAACCACATGGACATGGAGTTCATCGAATCATTGAATATTGCACTGGAAAACTATCCGGGAACCCTCATTTTTGTTAGCCATGATCGTGAGTTTGTTGCTTCACTCGCCACACGCATCATTGAACTTACACCCGAAGGTATTGTTGATTATCACGGTACATATGAGGAATATCTGAACAGTCAGGGGATTGTTTAGCCCAAGACACCATGTAAAAGGGCTCGGTTTTACCTATACTCACCATAACCATGTCTTCGAAAGTTGCCAAAATAAGCCGTCCTCAAGCGCCTCAAGCCTTTCAACGGCTCCGTTTATTTTCGTTACTGGATGAAGCGGCCTCGCGCGCCATGACCTGGATCAGCGCCAATGCAGGCGCGGGCAAGACCGTGCTCATAGCGAGTTATCTGCAAGTACGGCAGTTGCCGGACTTGTGGTATCGCCCGGACGCCAGGGATGTGGATATCGCTACGTTTTTCTATTACCTGCGGAAAGCGGCGCAACAGGCAGGACTTCCACAGGCCGACGCATTACCTCTCCTGACCACTGAGTATGCCGGTGTCGAAACGGTCTTTGCGCGTAATTTTTTCGCCCAACTGTTTGTTGATGCGCCGCGCCCCTTCGCGCTGGTCTTTGACAATTACCAGGATCTACCTGAAAGCTGCCCCCTGCCCACGATTTTAATGGAGGCGCTGCAAGAGATTCCGGATGGAATTCGTATTTTTATCCTGAGCCGTACCGTTACGCCAGCGGCTTTGGCGCGTTGGCGCGCCAATCTGAGGATGACGATAATCGACACGTCAGCCCTGCGTCTGGATCGGGAAGAGACAGCGGGCTTGCTCAGGTTGCAACCTGATGTCCGAATCAACGACGAACTCATTGACGCTATCCATCGTGAGGCGGATGGCTGGGCCGCCGGTGTAATTCTTCTGTTCGAGTATGTGAATCATTTTGGCGTACAGGACAGGGTTGCCGGGAGGCAATCGCGTGAAGCCGTTTTTCAGTATTTCGCAACCGAGCTGTTCAAAAACGCATCGGTCAAAATGCGCCGTTTCCTCTGTCGGACAGCCCTTGTACCACAGTTCGATATCGACACGGCGTGTCAGTTGACGGAAATGGAAAAGGTCGATGCCATGGTGCAGGAACTTCTGCGCAAAAATTATTTCATCTATGAGCAGGGTACACGGAATCCGAGCTATCAATACCATCCACTGTTTCGTGACTTTCTCCGTGAAATGACGCGCCACGATGCTGATCAGCAATGCTACGACGAAACGCTGCACCTGGCCGCCAGGGTATTGTGTGATTCCGGACAATGGGAGGATGCCGCGGATCTTTATATCGAAGCCGGCGATTGGCCGGCAGTGACGGGCATTGTCGTCAGTGAAGCGGAAAAATTCTACGGTCAGGGACGAGTGCGCCAGATCGATCAGTGGATCGTGGCGATACCGGCGGCGGTGCGCCTTACCGTACCCTGGCTCGACTACTGGTTTGGTGTTTGTCGCATAGGCTTCGATTTGTCTGTGGCAAGGGAGGCTTTCGAGCGTGCATCCCGGGGCTTCCAGTCTCGGGGTGATGTTATTGGGCGCTGTCTGGCGGCTGCCGGAGTCGTTGAGACGTATATCTATGAATGGGGTGACTTTCAACCTCTGGATCCATGGATCGGCGAACTCGACAGCCTTCTGAGCACACCTTCCAACGTACTGCCCCCGTCGATCGATGCACGGGCCAGGGTGGCGCTGTTCACAGCCTACATGTATCGCCAGCCCGATCACCCGCAACTACCCGCACTGGCACGGCAGACGTACCGGATCATCGAGCGCATGCCGGATGATTTATTGCGCCTCACCGCCGGGAGCCATTTACTCCTGTTTTACACCTGGTGGCAGGGGGATATCACCAGGGCGGGTATGCTGGTAAAACTGCTCAAACCGCTGGCGCAATCCAGACGCATCTCACCGCTGTTGCAGATTACCTGGCTGGCCATCCAGGCGACCTACGCATGGATGGCGGGCAATACGGATGAGTGTCTCGCCTCAGCCGAACGTGGTCTGGATATTGCCAGCCGGAATGGCGTGCATCTCTGGGATTTCATGTTACTGGCTCAGGCCAGTTGGGCCGCGCTGACATCGGACAATCTTGGTCAGGCCCGTCACTATCTGGATCGCATGGCCGCCACGGTACAACCGGGGCGGCTGCTGGATCTGTGTCATTTCCACTATCAGTTGTTCGTGGAAGCCCTGCATCGCGGTGATGTGGCAGCCATGCGCGAACACAGTACGGCGGCGCTGCAACTGGCACGCGATGCCGGCGTACCCTGGGCTGAAGGTACGGTTCTGCCCGCTTGTGCGCGAGCGCAGGCCGCAGGAGGGGATCGCACAGGCGCCGCTCGCCTGCTGGCAGAAACCAACACGCTGGCACGGCGTTTGCATAGCGATACCATCTATTATGGCGAGTTGCTGGCGCGGGTCGAACTGGAACTGGCGGATGATCATGCGTCTGCCGCGTTGCAATCGTTGCTGGAAGTGTCCCGCCGCCGTGGCATTGTCAATTCCTCTTTGTGGCGTGGCGTTGCCATGTCAAAAATCTGTGCCCGGGCGCTGGCGCAGAATATCGAGGTACCGTTTGTGCAGGCGCTAATCAAACAACGCGGTCTGCTGCCGGAAGCCGACATCACTTTTGCCACCTGGCCCTGGCCGATCCGGATATACACGCTGGGCTGTTTTTCACTGGTTAAAAACGACAGGCCCCTGATGTTTTCCGGCAAGGCGCAAAAAAAACCTCTCGAATTGCTCAAGGCCATCATTGCCTTTGGCGGTCGCAATGTAAGTGAGGATATCTTAATGGGTTCGCTTTGGCCCGATAGCGAAGGCGACATGGCAAAACAAAATCTCAAGTCCACGACGCACCGGTTACGAAAATTACTGGAACCGCAATCACTGCGATGGAGTGAAGGTAAACTCACGCTCGATTTGCGTTATTGCTGGGTGGACGTATGGGCGGTGGAGCGAAACCTGGACGCCCTGCTACAGACGTTGCCCGATAGCCCGGCCAGGCTTGAGCAGGAATGGAAGGGTATGGATCAGCTTTACCGCGGTTCATTTTTGCAGGGCGAAGATGAATCGTATGCATTGGGCCTACGCGAGCGTTTGCGCAGCAAGATGTTACGCACGATTACCCTGATCGCGGAACAATTATTTGCGCAGGCCGATTATGAACAGGCCATAGCCCTTTTTCGGAAGGGGCTGGATATCGAACCGCTGGCGGAGCGCTTTTATCAGGGCACCATACAATGCCAGCAGGCGCTTGGCCGGCCGGCCGAAGCGCTATCCACTTATGAGCACTACCGGCAGACCATGCAAAACCTGCTGGGGACGGCCCCCTCACCGGAAATCGCCGCCCTGGCAGTATCCTTGCGCCCCGCGAGTCCCACCTGAACTATTCATGGTGAGCTGACTCGCACCTGAGTCAGTAATCCGTCCGCACCGGACGGAATGCATCGGCATTTCTTTTCCAATCCGTAACCTATCTGTCACCCCGGCCGTGCTACCGTCCCTCAACAGATCGCGCCTGATCGGTGTTCCCGCGAAGAAATCGGTATGGGCAGTTGCATCGTGCGCGTGATCCGGCGAGGTCGGGCTGACCGCGGCAAGTGTTCCGTGGACGGCAAGCCTTCAACAGCGCCACTGAACCACGGGGGATTCTGCCCGGTGCGCGCGGAGTAGAGGCAACTGGCCGGAAAACAACAGGGAAAGAGGGGTAGACCATGAAACGTATCGTTATTTTACTGATGGGATGGACAGCGGTTTTGAGCCTTGCCGGTTGCGGTGGTTCAGGTGGTGGCGCAGCAACCAGCCCCGTAAGTACCACATATTCCACCACCAGCGATAAAGGTGATTATGCCGAGTGGACCTTAACCGGTAAAGCGCTTACTGCTACCTGGCATGTAATCAATACCACGGGTGGTATCGATTATATATATAACATCGTAGCAAGCTGTACCGCGGAAGCCGCCAATGGCACGAGAACCTGTACGGTTGACGCCGCAGCCAGCAGTTGTGCGGATGGTATGTCCACCTGCAGTAGTCTGCCAGGCAGTTTTGACTTAATGGAGGCGCCTGATGTCGCATTGTTCGTACACACGGTCAATGCTTCCGGTTCCGATGAGTTACATGTTGGTTTCGTCAAAAACGGGAACGCATGCACTGACGATGTAAGTGGCGATTATACCTTCATTCGTACAGGTCTGGGTCTTGATGAAGCTTTTGGCATGTATCGTTCCGATACCAATTTTCTTCATGTCCGGCATTCTGATTTTGGTTTTGATACAAGCGCTCAAAATGTCACGCCGACAGTAAGGTATCGTACCGGTTCCGCAAGCGAATCATTCAGTGATGGCAGCTGCGTTGGTGGCGTAAGAACAAGAACATCCGGTGCTGATACATTCCGCTCAATGATGACAAAAAGCGGCTTGTTCATTCTGGATATGCCCGCGGGTCAGGGTGGTCTGCTTTCATTTAAAACAAGCAAAGCAGCCAGCCTGGCAAATTTTGTAAGCAAGCGTTTTAAAGGCATTGTTTTCCCGGATGATGGCCCACCCCAACTAATTACTGCTACATCAGGTGCGATGATGGCAGGGCCTGAAGTGCCCTTGACCGCAATAATTCCGCTTACTCCGGGTCCTGCCCAAACCATGAACCTGAAAGTTCAGGCGCTTGGTACGCAGTCAACAATAAATTCGCCCGGGTATCCTGATTTTACCGTAGCGCCTGCGGGATATAGTGCGTCCACATTAGCAGCCTCCTATGCAGCGCCCAGTGATATTCCCGGCCTGTTTAAGCTGGATGGTGAGCTGCTTGACCGTAACGGGTCGCCTGATGCCGGTCGGATTATTCTGGCGGCGATGAATTTCAATAGTAAGCTGATTATTATTGGTATGAATTATAATTATCGCACGACGAAGGATAAAAATCCTGCTACCGGGGCCAATTTTAACGCCGCCAACCTTTACAACACCGGAAATTTTGTCCTGTTTGAAAAATAACCTCTGATGTAAGCCGGATGGAGATAAAGGGGAGGAGGTAAAGATTTCTTCGCGATCTCCCGCGCCTTGGCGAGATCAAGTCCGGGGAGGGGTTTCGTAGAGGCACGGAGATCGCAAAGGGAAAGGCGTTGACAATCAACGGGGTCGATTGATTTAGTCGAGTATTCATGAATCGCCGTGATGATCACGCAGGGCCTTTGTTCGTAACGGATTCTCGCGAGGAAGTGAAATAAAGATGAAGAAAACG
>CAYOUW010000046.1:0-14321 GCA_964407235.1 uncultured Zetaproteobacteria bacterium
TGAAGATCCTCGCGACGGTGTGTAATGCTCGTGATTCAGCGGATTTCTTTCATCACGATCATAATTGCTTCCCCACCGGGTAGCGACATTCCATCGTACTGTCTCGCCCAGCGCATCAATCCGATCCTTCGTAATCCCCGTACCCGCCAAAACAGCATGTTCCAGCTTTGCTTCATGGATATGCACGGCAAACATATTCGCACCATGTAAATCCGCTCCTGTGAGGCTTGTCTTTGTCATATCTGCGCCGGACAGGAGCGCCCGAACCAGCGTGACATGGTCCAGGATTGCCCCCGAGAAATTGGTATGGTTGGCAAAAACCCCTTCCATTTCCGCATTGCTCAAATCAGCCCATGCCATGATTGGGCCTTGCGAAGACGCGGCGCAATACATCACCAATCGCCAGCACCACCGGATCACCGCGCATATCGGCAGGCATGTTATTCCGATTCCCGTTTTGTGTTCCCGCAACGGCGGGTGACTGGCGGTAACCGCTTAATATTGAGCTGAAGACTTCAAGAATACGAATGTTTCTGGACAGTCGGACATCATCTTCGGCTCGTGTCATATGATATCGCAGGGAACGTATTGCCAGGATACGCACATCCGGATCAGCGTCCCGATCGACGCCGGCTATTGCCTGCTCAAAATCCTGCTGCCAGGGCATATCGTTCAAAGGCACGGGCAAGCATGCTTTATCCGGATCTCGGTGATACGAACAATCCGATCTCAGCGGGTTACATCCCCTCATGCTATTGGAAGGAAGCAACCCTGCGTTACTTTTTGACGCAAGTGAATTCAATCGAATGCGTTCACTTCGTGTGTTCGTACTTTTGTGGCGCTCCATACAATGCCATCGCCCGTTTTTCAAACATATGCGCCATGGTCATGCAGGCATGACCAAAAATCGGAGATGCCACCATGCCAAGAACCATGCTCTTGAACTCGAATTCAATAGAGAAATGAACGCAGCATGAGGTTTCGCCGGTTTCCTCAAATGACCATACGCTTTCCAGAAAACGGAACGGTCCTTCCAGCAAGCGAATCTCAATCAGTTTATTCGGCACGAACCGATCCACAGTTTTGAATGGCTGCCTGATTCCCTTGAAATCGGCCACCAGTTCCGCAGTCAACACATCCTCCTCACGGCTCAGGATACGCGCATCCGCCACCCACGGCAAAAATACCGGATAGGCGGGGATATCCATCACCACATCAAACACATGCGCGGTCGGACAGGCGAGCGAACGCACGTCGTCATAACTGGACATATGGATTATCCGTTGCCGAAAACACCAGACGCACCGGTATGCCGGGGAGATTGAAACGCTTGCGGAAATCACGCTCCAGATAACGACGATAGGTCTGTCTCACCGCCTTGGGGCGATTACAGAATATCTTGATGGCAGGCGGTGCCGTGGAAACCTGAGTGCAGTATTTCATGCGCACCGCGGCTCCGTCGTCGCTGGCTGGCTGTTGCTTCTCCTGAGCGGTTGCAAGCCAGCGGTTCAACTCTCCTGTATTCAGAGTGATCCGGTTCCGCCGGGCCGCCTGCACCGCATGCTTGAGTAGCCCCTTCACACCCTTGCCCTGTTTTGCGGCAATGCAAAACACGGGAATATCCGCAAGACCGCGCATACGAAAGTCCAGGCGTTCGGCATAACGTTTCCATGTCTCCTCATCCAGCAAATCCGTCTTGTTCACCGCAACCAGCAGCGCACATCCTTTTTCCTGCGCCAGGCCCATCAACCGCATATCCTGTTCGGCCACGCCTTCGCTACCATCCAGCAGCATGATGGCGGCATCGGCCCGCGCAAATGCCTGTTGCGCCTTCACGCGCGCCACGAATTCGATAGCATCCCTGATACGCGCATGCCGCCGCTGTCCCGCCGTATCCACCAGACGCACCACGCCGGCGCCTTCCCTGTCCACATAAGGCATGTTCACATCCACAGCATCGCGCGTCGTGCCTGCTTTGGGGCTGACCACCATGCGCTCCCGGCCCAGCCATATATTGATCAGCGTGGATTTTCCAACATTCGGACGACCGATGACGGCGAGGCTGGCAACGAGATGGCTTGCCGGAATGTCGTGCGCATGTCGCCCGGGTGGTGGTTGTTTGGGTAGCCGTTGTTCAAGCACATCCCGCAATTGACGGAGACCATGACCATGCAAGGCGGAGACCGCCACCGGCTCTCCCATGCCAAGAGAAAAGAATTCCGCCGCCATATCAGGGTTTTCAGCTTTGTTGGCTACCAGCACCACATTCAGATTCTGGCGGCGCAGTTTATCCGCCACCGATTGATCCACCGGAGTCAGGCCTGCCTCTCCATCCAGCACAAACATCACCAGATCGGCCACATCCAGCGCAGCCTCCACCTGCTGTTCGATGCAGGATTGCATCTCACGTTGTTCAGGTCTATCGCCGGGCTCTCCCTGACCAATACCGCCGGTATCCACCAGCGTCACGATCCGTTCTCCCAGCCTCCATTCTGCTTCCAGACGATCCACGGTCACGCCGGGCCTGTCTCCAACAATGGCCTTTCGTTGCCGCATTAAACGGTTAAACAGAGTGGATTTCCCGACATTAGGCCGCCCCACAATGGCGATAACGGGAAGCGTTGCGCCCATCATAAAGACATTATCGAATCAAATAGAGGCCGCCCAGACTGTTTCGAATCAGAATGCCTCCCGAAACCGCAAGCGGTGTTCGCTCCAGACGGCCAGGGAGGCTCAGGATCCCCGTCTTTTGTCCGTCAGGCGCCAACGCATAGACGTGCCCATGATCATCACCGACAAACAGCGTCCCCCGCGCCAGAACGGGTCCAACCAGTTCGCCGGCACTCAGTTTTTGCCGCCAGAGCGTTTCGCCACTGGAAACTTCCAGTGAAACAACCGCACCGTGACTGGTCGCCGCAAGCAAGCGTTTACCTTGTACTATCGGCGTGGATTTCAGCGATAAATGTCGTTGCCAGATCTGTTGACCGTCCGTGACGGACAGAGCAATCAGATCCCCCTGGTAGAACGATACGATCAGGGCGTTCCCGGTAAGCGCCGGTTCGGCAACGGGAACCTTCATCTCACTCAGCGTAACCGCATTCATATCCAGCAGCAGTTGGCGCCGCCAGACAAGGTCGCCCGAATTCATCTGCAAAGCCACCACATCGCCATTGGTAAAGATGGCGTAAACGACGTTTCCGGACACAAGCGGCGACGAGCCCTGACGCATGCTCAATCCTCCCGGCTGCCCGGAAAAACTCCAGCGTTTTTCGCCCTTGGCGGAAAAACGGTAGATGCGATTATCAGCGGTCTGAACCATAAAATCCTTACCTGCTTTAACCGGATGCCCCAGCAACACGGAAGACAATTGTTGCCGCCACACGATGTTTCCCGCCTGAGGATTGATTCCATAGAGGATTCCGTTTACATCAACGAGCACTACCAGTGACGGACTCAATGCCAGCGCGCCGGATTCGCAAGGCGATCCAATCGCAATACGACGTAATTCGCCGCCTTGCAAATCATAAACGTGTACGTACGCATCCCGACCGCCGATAACAATGTCATTCCCCGCCAGAGCAGGTTGGGAAAAACCCGTGGGCGACATAGGCCGACGTTGATCCACATCCGCCACCCAGGCCATATCCAGACTGGCAAGATCCTCATCCAGGGATACTTTCGCCACGTTCTTGTCCGCCATTGAGGCATCTTTCTGAACTTTCGGCGCTGAAGCGCAAGCCGTGAGTATCAAAAATCCGGTGAACCAGACAGCAAGACTGCGGAAGCCATGCTTCATTAGCCGGAAGCTCCCGTACCGGAAGCAGCCTTGATCTCCGCCAAACGTTTCTTGATACGTTGTTTCAACACCGCATCATGTGAGACATCATTCAGCGCCTGTTCAAGATGGGACGCGCGATCCGCATCATTGTCGGCGGCGGCGGCCATCAAATAGTGGCGCAACTGCTCATAATCCGCCCCCGTGGGCTTGGCCAGGATACCTCGCGCCTTCGCCTTGTCGCCCCGGCGCAGATACGCTCCGGCCAGATCAAGCCGAGCCTGCCAGCGCATCTCCCGATCCGGAGCACCGTTCGCAAGCAATGCTGTAAGATGCTGAATCTCGTGCGCCGGATCCACCCTGGCCAGAAGAAGTTGCGCAAAACCTGCATAAGCAGTATTATCATAGTCCTTGACCACTTTTTCCAACAAGGCGCGCCTGGCATCCGTGTCCACCGTATTCAGAGCCTGATGGTAGAGCGTGGAAGCCGATATGCGTTGCGTGACAATATGCCCCCTCCACAGGCTGACGCCTGCGATTACAAGCAACAGGGCGGCAACAGCCGCTATAATTTTTTGTTGATGTTTCCTGGCCCATGCAGTCAGATGCGCCGAACGCATGTCGCGCTTCAGCCCGTTCATATCCTCATGGCTCACTGCGGCTGAATTTTGCTTCCTGTTTTTTGCTGGACTGGTCACGTTATCTTTCCTCTCAAACTGTACCTGGTTTTTTATGCAGGCTAAGGCCGACCCACGGCGTGTCAATGTCCCTGGGCCTGCCCTAGGCATCTCCGGTGATTTCATTCGGAACCTTCCTTTCCATCATCACCCGCAACACGCTCTGTACCAGGGCCGCCATCGGAATGGCGATAAACACGCCCAGCACGCCCCACAAACTGCCAAACACCAGAATAGCCACGATAATTGCAATGGGATGGATGTTCACCACTTCGGAGAACAACCATGGCACCAGCAGGTTGGCGTCCAGCGCCTGCACCACGCCGTAGGCAATCAGGACATACAGGGTGGTATCGCTCACCCCCCACTGAAAAAATGACAGCAGAACCACCGGTATCGTCACGACGGCAACGCCCACAAAAGGAATCCATACCGAAATGCCGGTTAACGCACCCAACAACAGCGCATATTGATGTCCGTACCACCACAAAACCAGCCATGTAGCTGCGCCAACCACAAACATTTCCCAAAACTTGCCACGAATATAATTTCCGATCTGAGTATCCACCTCGTTCCATACCCGGTTCAGCAATGCGCGCTGGCGTGGCAAAAATTGATGGCTCCATGTGATCAGGATTCCTTTATCCTTCAGGAGGAAAAATACCAGAACCGGCACCAGAACCGCATAGACCAGCAGGGTAATCAGCCCAGGAATGGAAGCCAGTGAGAAGGAAAGAATCGCTGCGCCCCATCCCTGTAATTTACCGATTGCAAGCGATGCCAGGTGTTGGACATAATCCGGATTAATCCAGATGGCATACTGATGTTGCAGCGTATGCAATGAGTCGCGCAAGCTGGAGACATAATGCGGCGCCTGAGCGATCAGACGTCCGATCTGCTCGCTCAACAACGGTATGACGGCCAGAAAAGTAAATAAAATAAATAAAATTGCACCGGTGCCGACCAGAAGAATTGCGATCAGGCGCGGCACACGGAAGCGCCCCAGCATGCCCACCACTCCGTCCAGCACATAAGCCAGGGCGATGGACACAAGAACAGGCGCAAGCGTATCCCCGAACAGTGCAAGCAACCCGAAAATCACCAGAAGAGAAGCTATCAGCGCAACCATTTCCGTATCAGCGAGCCGCCGTTCCACCCATGTTTTTATGGCTTGCAATGCTCTCCTCTGCGCCCGGACCATCCCAGGGCGACAAGTAACACCGATACCAATCCCGCCAACAAATACAGTATCTCACTCATCCCGTGCCACATACCGAACCCGGTTCGTTGCGGATCGTTCGGCGGCAAGGCATCAATCGATCCCATAGCCGATTTCAGGTGTTCCATCACCGGCGACAACAAAAATTCGTTCACCCCGACCAGACACGCGACAACAGCCAGCATGATCCAGCGCCATCGTCCCGCGCCCCGCTTCCACCAGAAAAAAGCGACGGCAAGTAACAAAATTAAAATACCGCGATTCGAGATATGGAAAAGGATACCGGCCACACGCCCCGCTTGCGCATGAGTATCCAGATTGGCAAACAATACAGGCGCAACCACATAACCGGGAACCACCAGCAGCGCCAGTATCAGCGCCAGGGACAGGCGTACGGCTCCCACCCGCAGGCAAGCCAGCGAAAAACAGGGACACTTAACCATGGTGACCTCGCAAAATGTCGTCATGAAACATAACTTACATCCTGTATCTCGTATTCCCGTTCGCCGCCGGGTGCCTGTACAATGGCCATATCGCCGATTTCTTTACCAATCATTGAACGGGCGATGGGCGATGTAATGGATACCTTATGCTGTTCGATATTGGCCTCGTCCACACCCACGATCTGATACTTGACTTCCACGCCGGAATTCATATCAACCAGTTCCACCGTCGCGCCAAACACGATCTTGTCCGAATGAATGCCGGACGGGTCAATCACATGTGCCCGGGCCAGCTTGTCCTCGATGTTGCTGATGCGTCCTTCGTTGAATCCCTGCTCTTCCTTGGCCGCATGGTACTCGGCATTCTCGGACAAATCGCCATGCGCCCGGGCGGTGGCAATCGCTTCAACAATCCGGAAGCGTTTCTCGCCCTTCAAAAACTTTAATTCTTTCCGCAAGGCTTCAGCGCCCTGCTTCGTCATTGGAACACGTTCCACCGGTTAACCTCCATGGTATGCTTGAATACTCTTGACTTCCATCAGATCCGCGGAACTCAGAATCGCCATAGCCGCGGCCAATCCCCCGGCTATGGTGGTAAAATAGGGAATACCCTGATCCAGCGCTGCCTGCCGGATGGATTTCGAATCGGCAATGGCCTGCGTTCCTTCCGTCGTATTGACAATAAGATCGATATCTCCGGAAAGCAAGAGATCGACGATATGCGGGCGCACGCCGTCAATCACCTTGGCCACATGCGAACTCGCCACGCCCGCTTCCCGCAAGGCGGCATGCGTTCCCGTCGTGCCGAGGAGATCAAACCCCGCCGAAATCAACATTCGTCCCACGCGAACGGCGGTTTCCTTGTCCACATCCCGCACCGAAATGAAAGCTTTTCCCGTATCAGGAAGACGTTGTCCCCCGCCCAATTGTGCCTTGTTAAAGGCGGTGGGAAAGTCATCCGCGATACCCATCACTTCGCCGGTAGATTTCATTTCAGGCGACAGTAACGGATCAACGCCGCGGAACTTGACGAACGGGAACACCGCTTCCTTGACCGCACGATACGTGGTTGGTTGCGGTACGTCATCCAGCCCTAAATCGTCAAGACTTTGTCCGGACATGATACGCGCCGCCATTTTCGCCAACGGCACGCCTGTCGCCTTGGAGACAAAAGGAACCGTACGGCTGGCGCGCGGATTGACCTCCAGCACATACAGATCGGCACCCTGCAAGGCAAACTGAATATTCATCAACCCTTTCACATTCAGGGCCAGGCCCAGCGCCTCCGTCTGACGGCGAACTTCGGTAATGGCAGCATCGGAGATCGAGTGTGGCGGCAGACAGCATGCTGAATCGCCGGAATGCACGCCCGCTTCCTCGATATGTTCCATGATGCCGCCGATGACCACCCGTTTTCCGTCACAAAGGGCGTCCACATCCAGTTCAATGGCCTGATTCAGGAAACGATCCAGCAATACCGGGTGATCAGGACTGACGCTGACCGCCTCTTTCATATAGCGCAGCAGTGCCTTCTCGTCATGTACAATTTGCATGGCCCGTCCGCCCAGCACGTAGGATGGCCGCACCACGACCGGATACCCTATGTTTGTTGCAATTTTGATCGCCTGATCCACGGAACGCGCCGTGCCATTCTCCGGCTGAAGTAATCTCAATTCACGCAGCAATTGCTGGAAGCGTTCGCGATCCTCGGCCAGATCAATCATGTCCGGGCTGGTTCCAATGATCGGTACGCCTGCCGCTTCCAGACCTTTTGCCAGCTTCAGCGGCGTCTGGCCGCCAAATTGAACAATGACGCCATCCGGCTTTTCAGTTTCAACAATCGCCATCACATCTTCAAAGGTCAGCGGTTCGAAATACAGGCGATCGGACGTATCGTAATCGGTGGATACCGTTTCGGGATTGCAATTCACCATAATGCTCTCGAAACCGTCCTCACTCAGGGCAAAAGCAGCATGTACGCAGCAATAATCGAATTCAATCCCCTGTCCGATACGGTTGGGGCCGCCGCCCAGCACCATTATTTTCTTCCTGTTCGTCGGTCGCGCCTCACACGCCTGTTCATACGTGGAATACAGGTATGGCGTGTGCGCCTCAAACTCGGCCGAACACGTGTCCACCCGTTTGAATACCGGCACAACACCCGCATCCATTCTTAGCCCGCGAATATCGGCTTCATCCGTATCCATCAATTGAGCCAGCCGCATGTCGGACAGTCCTTCACGCTTGGCTTGCCGCCATTCCTCCGCCGCCAATGTTGCCGCGTCCCGCCCGGCAAGCCCTTGTTCCAGCGTAATTATGGCAGCAATTTCACGCACAAACCAGGGATCAATCCGTGTAACTTCATGAACTTTCGCTTCCGTCCACCCCTTTCTCAACGCCTCGCCCAGCCACCACAAACGGTCCGCGCCCGGAACGGCGAGTTTCTCCTGCAAGAACATATCGTTCCCGGCATCGTCCGGGATGCTTTTGTCAAAACCGCATGTGCCCGTTTCCAGACCCCGCATGGCCTTGCCCAGCGACTCGGTAAACGTGCGCCCAATGGCCATGACTTCACCCACCGATTTCATCTGCGTGGTCAAACGGCAATCCGCCCCCTCAAACTTCTCAAAGGCAAAACGTGGCATTTTGGTGACGACATAATCAATGGTCGGCTCAAAAGCGGCATAGGTCTCGCCCGTAATATCGTTACGAATCTCATCCAGCGCGTAGCCCACGGCCAGCTTCGCCGCAATTCTGGCGATGGGGAATCCGGTCGCCTTGGAGGCCAGGGCCGAGGAACGCGACACGCGCGGATTCATCTCAATGATAATCAGGCGGCCGTCTTCCGGATTAACGGCAAACTGAACATTGGAACCGCCTGTTTCAACGCCGATCTCGCGCAGGCAGGCTATCGAGGCGTCACGCATGCGCTGGTATTCCTTATCAGTCAACGTTTGCGCCGGCGCCACCGTAATCGAATCGCCGGTATGCACCCCCATCGGATCGATATTCTCGATGGAACAGATGATGACGCAGTTATCGTTGGTATCCCGCATCACCTCCATTTCAAATTCCTTCCAGCCGATAATGGATTCCTCGACGAGGATTTCACCGGTCGGACTGGCATCCAGACCGGAAGCCACAATCTGTTCAAACTCCCCGGGATTGTAGGCGATGCCGCTGCCGGAACCACCCAACGTGAAGCTGGGCCGGATAATCAGCGGATAACCAATTTCCTCGGCAAACACTCTCGCATCCCGCATGGAATGTGCAAAACCGCCGCGTGCCATTTTCAGACCGATGTGGTCCATGGCCTTTTTGAACTTTCCCCGATCTTCGGCCTTGTCAATAGACTCCGGCTGCGCGCCGATCAACTGAACACCGAATGCTTCCAGGATCCCGTTCCTGTTGAGTGAAAGCGCCGTATTCAATGCCGTCTGTCCGCCCATGGTCGGTAAAATCGCGTCCGGACGCTCTTTTTCAATAATCCTGGCCGCCACTTCCCATGTGACCGGTTCGATATAGGTTGCATCAGCAAAATCAGGGTCCGTCATGATGGTGGCGGGATTGGAGTTTACGAGGATCACCCGGTAACCATCTTCGCGCAAGGCCTTGCATGCCTGCACACCGGAATAATCGAACTCGCAGGCCTGGCCGATGACAATCGGTCCGGCGCCCAGAATCAGAATAGACTCAATATCATCGCGGCGGGGCATTATTCGGAGGATCTCCTTACTGGAAAAAAAGGCGAATCACGCGCTCCGCCGGGCAGGAGCGAAGCATACGGAAAGCAAGGCTGGATGCCTACCTCGGGTTCAATCAGCGGTTCGAATGGACAAGATCGCGCGGGACGCAACCATTCGGTGAGCGTACATGGAATACGGCTACGCCATGGCAAGTGGCGTGTAATCCCTCCCCAGCGCATGCGCAACGCCCCGGTGCGTGACGTGACCATCCCATGTATTGACGCCACGGGCAAGCGAGGCATCTTCCCGCACGGCATCCATACCCGCGTTTGCCAGATGCCGGACGTAGGGGAAGGTTGCATGCGTTAACGCCTGGGTGGCGCTTACCGGTACGGCGGCCGGAAGGTTGGGCAGGCAACAATGCAGGACGCCCGCCTCGGCATACACCGGATCCTCGTAGCTGCTCGGACGGCTGGTTTGTGAAATGCCTCCCTGATCAATGGCCACATCCACAAACACGCCACCGGCCATCCGTTCCAGACACGGCGGTGTGAGCAGGATCGGCGCATGTTCACCCGGAATCAGCGCCGCGCCAATCAGCAGGTCGCATGTTTCCAGCGCTTCAAGCATCAGTTGTTCGGCAAGGAAACGCACATCACAGGCGTCGCCAAACCCCGAGAACTGTTGCCTGAGCCGAGATACGCAGTCCGCGCTGGCATCCAGAATCCGCACTGACGCCCCCATGCCCAGAGCTACCTCCGCGGCGTTGCGGCCAACATTCCCGCCTCCGAGAACCAGCACATGCGCAGACGGAGCGCCGTCAACCCCGCCCATTAACACACCTCTTCCCGGATACGGCGTTCCATTCTCCTTCTGTAATAACGATGCGCCGATCTGGGTGGCCAGACGCCCGGCGATCCGGCTCATGGGCGCAAGCAGCGGTAAACTTCCGTCCTCCAACTGTACGGTTTCATAAGCAATGGCGCGTACGCTTTTTTCCAGCAAGACATCCAGCAATTTCGGCGCTGCCGCCAAATGCAGATAGGTAAAAAGACACTGTTCGTGCCGCAGAAACACGTATTCGGCCGGTAAGGGTTCCTTGATTTTGAGTACAAGATCAACCGCCCATGCCTCATCGGCTTTTTTTACCATATGCGCGCCTGACGCTTCGTAGTCCACATCGATAAATCCGCTGGCCTTGCCTGCATCATGCTCCACACGCACTTCGTGCCCGTCTTTTACCAGTTGCCGTACGCCGGCAGGGGTGAGTGACACGCGATGTTCCCTGTTTTTGGTTTCTTTGGGGGCGCCAATAATCATTTTGCTTCCTCTTGTTGTTTCCAGCCGCCTGTTCGTCGGTTAGGTTTGGCAACAAGATAAACAATCCAACCTGAAACTGGAAGGATAACACATGTCCATGATACTTAAGCCCGTGATGATGTCCGGCAAGGAAGTCCTGCCTCTAATCGAGGGAGGCAAGGGCGTTGCCGTGTCCAACGGGGAAAGTTCCGGCGCATGGGCCGCGGCAGGCGGTATTGGTACGTTTTCGGCGGTCAACGCGGATAGCGTGGATGAGCAGGGCCATATCATCCGTACCGTTTACCACGGCAAAAGCCGCAAGGCACGCTTCGAGGAACTGGTCAGCCAGGCGATTGCCGGTGGCGTCAATCAGGCAAAAATCGCTCATGATTGCGCTGGTGGCGAGGGTCGCATTCATGCCAATGTCCTGTGGGAAATGGGTGGATCCGAACGTGTTCTTCATGGTGTGCTGGAAGGTGCCAAAGGGCTGATCCATGGCGTCACCTGCGGTGCCGGCATGCCGTTCCGTCTGGCGCCCATCTCAGCCGGGTACAAGGTGTATTATTATCCTATCATTTCTTCGGCCCGCGCCTTTCGCGCCCTTTGGCTCCGTTCCTATCGCAAGTTTCCGGAATGGCTCGGTGGCGTGGTCTATGAGGATCCCTGGCTTGCCGGTGGCCACAATGGCCTGTCCAATGCCGAGGATCCGGAAGAACCGGGCGACCCCTATCCGCGCGTCGCCGAACTGCGCAAGACCATGAACGAACTCGGTTTGCGAAACACCACCATTATTATGGCAGGCGGCGTCTGGTTTCTGCGCGAATGGTCCGGTTGGATGGATAATCCGGAAATTGGTCCGATTGCATTCCAGTTCGGCACCCGTACCCTCCTGACCCGTGAAAGCCCAATTTCCGATGTGTGGAAGAAACGCCTTCTACAATTGAAAGATGGTGATATCAAACTGAACAGGTTCTCACCGACCGGGTTTTATTCGTCGGCAGTTTACAACGATTTTCTGCACGAATTGTATGAACGCAACGATCGTGAAATTCCCTTCATGGATCATCCGGCTGAAGATCATATTGCTCCGCTTACCTTTGGCGTTCGCAACCGCGAAGTATTTGTCACCAGATACGACCGTAAACTTGCGGACACCTGGATTCGGGATGGCTACGCCAAGGCATTGCCTACGCCCGATTCAACATTGGTGTTCGTCACGCCTGAAAAGGCAAGGGAGATCAGGGAAGATCAGTTGGGCTGCATGGGCTGCCTGTCACAGTGCAGGTTCTCCAACTGGGCGGCCAATGAAGCCGGTACGACGGGACGCAAGGCAGATCCGCGAAGCTTCTGTATCCAGAAGACCCTGCAGGAAATTGCGCACGGCGCCGATCCGGATTCCCATTTAATGTTTGCCGGCCATTCCGCCTATCGTTTCGCCGAAGACCCGTTCTATGCAAATGGTTTCATTCCAGGTGTACGTGAACTGGTCGAGCGCATCCGGACCGGTGATTAATGCGCGGATTCTTTGACAAATCCCGCATTCCCACCTATTAACCTGAACTATTCATAAATTCTGCCATGGATGACGGAAAACATGTCGATCAAAAATCCGCAGAGCATTTGATAAAATCCGTATCCTTTGAGCTGGATACGGATTTACGGCTTCACCCTCAGCGTCTGGAACTGGGCAAGGCTGAATTGCTCACGGATGCCATTACCCTGCCCTTCACGAATATTGAAAAACGTCTGGCCAGGTACATCATTGGCGCCTCCCCCGAAGAAACCGAAATATTGCGACGTAGCATGAAGGATTATCTGGGACGGTTAAATTCCAATCCGCTGATTCCCCTGCATTTTCGTCTGAAGGTATTGAACCGGTTTGAACGCGAACTTGAACTGTTTGATACGGAGATGACGGCGGCCGTTCTCAACGCGCACAAGATCGGCGTGGAGATGGT
Organism: uncultured Zetaproteobacteria bacterium; assembly: GCA_964407235.1. Lineage (GTDB taxonomy): Bacteria > Pseudomonadota > Zetaproteobacteria > Mariprofundales > Mariprofundaceae > JAUZQZ01. Next base: position 13,058 of record CAYOUW010000046.1, read on the forward strand.
GCAAAAGGCAGCGCGATCCCAACCGGATTATTATCGTATTGTTGTCGATATGGCAGCCAATGCGGTTGAACTGGCTGCCAGGCTACTGCGCCAGGGTCTTGAGCAATACCGTGTGCCAGCGGTTATCGCTACGCGGCAGGTGTTCGTTCTTTCCCGCCTGGGACTGGCCGTACTACCTGTTTTACCCGAAAATGCAGCCTCTGAACGTGATCGTCTGGAGCGGGCGGTAGCTAGCCATGAACTCCTGCGTAAACTGGATTTTTTTGGCAAGCCCAAAGCGATCCAGAGGATCGTCTGGCAGGAGCTTTGCAATCATATTGGTGTTCTCAAACCCGGTTTCTGCCATAAGGGAGACGCACCTTCCGGGTTGACGGGTACAAGCTTTCTATTCACCAGTTTCATGCGGCCGCATGCGGCGCCGGAGGTCATTTCCGCACTGCCATCCCAATTTGCGTCGGATGGCATTGTTATCCCCATAGACGAATTCATTGACCGCCTGGTCACGGCCATTAACCGCGTGGAAACCGTGTTGAACAATCCTGATCTGCAAAAACATGACTTGCATACCCAGGAAGCGCTGCATGCCACGATTACCGGTGGCAATGCCATTCTTCAATCCATGCATGCCAGAAAACGTTCTCATGAAAGACAGGATTATGCCGGGGTGCGCGTCATTTTTGAAAGTGAGCCGGTTAAGGCTTTTGTCGAATCACACACCGCGCTGGTGATGAATGAATACGAACATGCTCCCAGCGAACGAGCCAATACCACGGCATGGTCGGTCGTTGATATCAGCAGGGGAGGGGCCTGTCTGGAACGCGTATCATTCAAGCCGCTGGAGAATAGCGTGGGTTCCATTGTTGGTACGAACTGGATTCCCCACAAGAACGAGCCTATGCTGGCCTTTATCCGCTGGTTCAAGGAGCCCAAGCCGGGTGAGCAACGAATTGGCCTGCAGTTCATCCGCGAAAAATACCGTTTGATGAAAGGCGTCATGGTGGGCGCCCAGATGGATCAATCAGAAGATGATTCCATCACAGGGCGGGCGTGGCCGATCCTGGTCAAGCCGAGGAAGAAGGAACTGACTATCATTTTCCCGAATCCCCATATCATGCGGGGCATGGCATTTGTCATCTCGGATGAAAGCAGAAATGCCCATTTCAAGGTACGGACAGTGATTGAAACCGGTCCGAACTACGCCATTGTAAAAGCCGTGCATGCCGAAGAAATAATACAGGCTTCGCGGCAGCTTGATTTCAGCTAG
>CAYOUW010000047.1:0-14056 GCA_964407235.1 uncultured Zetaproteobacteria bacterium
TGAATTAGCCGAGGCCGTGCGCAAGCGGCGCGATGATTGATCGGCGGTAACTACTACTCAGCACCCCCCGTCTTTTGCCCTCTGGCGGCGTTCCTGCGATGCTCAAATCCTCACATATGACCCATATGCTACGGATTCTGCGCTTCTCGCGCCTTGCCAGAGAATAAAATCCAGGGGGGTGCTGAGTAGTTACGATCGGCAAAACAAGTCTCCCCTCTCTTGCCTGACACCGAAGTCTGGTCCCGGCCCCTGTCGTTAACCTGCACGCTCCTTGTCCGGTTGATGCCCAATCATTCGTAGCTCACCTTTCAGGTAATATGCCTTGACCAAAGGCTCGTTTAAACCTGTGATGCGATTGATTAAAGCTGGCTATAGGGAACATAAAAAACGGGAGGCGTCAGCCTCCCGTTTGCCTGTTTATCGAAGCCGGACCAGTATTGATGAAGAGTCCAGGCTAGTTCTTCGATTTGTCCACAATCCTGGACTGGCCGATCCAGTTCATCATCGAACGCAGTTGCCCGCCCACACGCTCAATTTCATGTTCAGAAGCCAGACGGCGCTTGGCGTTCATGGAAATCTTGCCGGAATTGCACTCTTCCACAAATTCGCGGGCGAATTCGCCGGACTGGATTTCCTTCAATATCCGCTTCATTTCCGCCTTGGTTTCTTCGTTAACCACGCGCGGACCGCGGGTGAGATCGCCATACTCGGCCGTATTGGATATAGAATAGCGCATATTGGCGATGCCGCCTTCGTAGATCAGGTCCACAATCAGCTTTACTTCATGCAAACACTCAAAATAAGCCATCTCGGGCGGATAACCCGCCTCCGTCAGCGTTTCAAAACCGGCGGTAATCAATGCGGTCAGGCCGCCGCAAAGCACGGCCTGTTCGCCGAACAGGTCGGTTTCGCATTCGTCGCGGAAGGTCGTTTCAATCACGCCGGCACGGGTTCCGCCATTGGCCTTCGCATAGGAAAGCGCCAGCGCCCTGGCATTGCCGGAGGCATCCTGATCTACGGCAATCAGGCTGGGAACGCCGCCGCCTTCGGTGAAGGTATGACGCACCATATGTCCCGGCCCCTTGGGTGCAATCATAATCACATCCAGATCATCGCGCGGTTTGATGGTGGCAAAGTGAATATTGAAGCCATGCGCAAAGGCCAGCGCCGCGCCCTTCCTGATGTTCGGCTCGATGGCGTCACGGTACACCTGCGCCTGATTCTCATCCGGCAGCAATACCATGACCACGTCCGCGCCTTTCACGGCATCGGCGATTTCGGCCACTTTCAGCCCGGCATTCCCTGCCCTGGCACAGGATGACGATCCCTTGCGCAGTCCGACTGTAACGTCCACGCCGGATTCTTTAAGATTCAGGGCGTGGGCATGCCCCTGGGAACCATAGCCCAGAATGGTTACTTTCTTCCCCTGAATGATTGCAAGATCGGCATCGTCCTCGTAATAAACTGTCATTGCCATGGTGTGTTCTCCTGTGCTGTTAAGTTACTGTCAAACCTGAAAGGGAGCGCAGGATAGTATTTTCTTTGCCGGAATTCATCCGTTTGTTTGCGTCTCCGGTGAACAGGGGCGTTATTTCACCCTGTGGGCCTGACGACGCCACGGCGAGTCAAGCAGCCAGCGTTCAAGTTCCTCCACGGGCATCGGCTTGCCCATATAATAGCCCTGCGCCCGATCACACCCCATGAGTTCCAGCCGACGCCATTCCTCCGCTGATTCCACGCCTTCCGCCGTCACTTCAAGACCGAGAAAATGGGCCATCTGGATGATCGTCTGCACGATGGTCAGGGTGCCCGCATCCTCGTTCATGGCGCTGATAAAACTTTGATCGATCTTGAGTTCATCAATGGGCATGTCCTTCAGGTATGCCAGCGAAGAATAGCCTGTTCCAAAGTCGTCAATCGAAATTGGCATACCTATTTCATGGATACGATTCAGCGTAGCCATGGCCCGCTGGGGGTCAGCAATAAATCCCCGCTCCGTAATTTCCATCATGAAATGTTCCGGATGAATGCCCTGGCTCATGATGGCGCGCTCAAGGCGTCCGGGCAGATCCGCCTCCAGCAGATTACGTGGCGCAAGATTGATGGCCACCACCAAATCAATTCCCCTGTTCTGCCATTGCCTGATTTGCTGCGAGACTTCCTCGATCAACCATGCGGTAAAAGGATGGATAATGCCGGTTTCCTCAGCCATCGGAATGAATAAATCCGGACGAATCATTCCCTTTTCGGGATGCTGCCAGCGCACCAGAGCCTCGACGCCGGTAATGTGTTCACTGGACATATCAACCTTGGGTTGATAATAAACGACCAGTTCGCCAGCCTCAATGGCATGCCGCAGTTCACCAGCCAACGTCAAGTGCCTGAGCTGATAGAATTCCATCTCGTTATCGTAAACGGCCAGCATGATTTGCCGATCCCGGGCGGCCTGCATGGCGATCTGCCCATGCCGCAATAAATCCTCCGCGTTGCATCCATGATCAGGGTAGCTGACAATGCCGATGGATGCTTCGGTATCCACACTGAACTGTTCCAGTTGCAATGGCATCTCCAGGCAGGCGTGGATCGACCGCGCCATATCCAGCGCCTTGAGAACGCCTTCCGGATTGGGATACAAAAGTGCAAAGACGCTGCCTCCTATATGGGCGATTTCCTCACCGCGCCTGCTTTTGGAAACAAGACGTTCCCCCACCTTGAGCAACACTTGATCGCCTGCGCTGCGCCCCAGCACTTCATTGATCGCCTGAAAACGATCCAGACTTAGATAAAATAGCAGGAATGGTTCACTGACGGCAATCGCCGCGTTGATACGGGAGGCCAGTTTATCCCAATTGACCAAACCGGTAACCGAATCATGGGTGACCATGTACTCCAGTTGTGCATCCCGTTGTCTGCGCTCTGTAATATCATGAATGAATCCCAGAAAATAGCGTTGGTCCCCTACCCGCATTTCCGCAACCATCAGTTCAATGGGAACAGGCTCATTCGCTTTCCCCAAGCCGGTCAGTTCGCGCCCGGATCCGCGGATAACCCTGGGCTGGCCGGTTTCCAGGTAATGCCGGATATATCCGTCATGTTCACTGCGGTATGGCTCGGGCATCAGCATACTGACATTCTTTCCAGTCACCTCCTTCGCCGTATAGCCAAACAATCGCTCCGCCATGGGATTGAATAACCGGATAATACCCTTGTCATCCACCGTCACGATACCGTTCGGAGAGTTTTCCACGATGGCGTGGACAAACGCATGGCTTGTCTGCAATTCTTCATGGTCGGCTTCATAGTCGGCTTCATAGTCGGCTTCATAGTCGGCTTCATGTCCGGCATGCGGTATTCTGATCATTATTTCAGCAGTTCAGGCCAACAGGGCTGCCACTTGTTCCGCAAAACATGAGGGATCGATGGGCTTCTCGAGATAGGCAAAAAAACCACTGCTTAGCAGGCGTTCCTCGTCACCCTTCATGGCCGAAGCCGTCAGCACGGCGACCGGAATATCGCGCGTCGCCGCATTGCGATGCAGTGCCTGCATGGCTTCCAGCCCGCTCATCTCCGGCATGCGCAAGTCCATCAGCACCAGATCGGGATGATGCCGAAGGGCCAGTTCCACGCCTTCCTTGCCGGAGCTTGCGGCGATCACATTAAAATCCGCCAGCGCCAGCACGTCGGCCGCCAATTCCAGGTTCAGCATATTGTCGTCCACAATCAAAACCCTGATCATACTTCACCTCCATAACAACCTTGATCCCCGCCCGCGCGGAGCGCTCCCTCCAGCCTGCCTCTGAGCAGCCGCATCAGGCCCTGTGCATCCTCCGTATCCTCTCCAAAACAGACTGCGGCAAAGGAAGCGCGAAGCTCTCCCGTGTGTTCATCCGGCAACAGGAAGCGCTGATGTCGAATGCGAATGCGTAACTTTTCAGAGACCTGCATGGCGCTCTCCGACGTAATGCCCGGTAGAAGCAGCATGAACCCGGCCTCATCCATGCATGCACAAATATCACCCCGGCGCGTGACCATGCGCACCGTTTCCAGCATATCCTTCAGTGCCGCGATTCCCCAACGTTCGCCATGTTGATCAACATAGGCACGATAGTTATCAACCTGCCAGCCGACCAGAGAAAACCGGAGCGCGTGACGTTTGGCATTGGAGACCTCCTCCTCCAGCCGCCGTTCCATATAGCGTCTGTTGAAACAATCCAGCACCGGATCAATCAGGTGGGCGCGCACCGGATAAAGCAGTTCCATTTTATGTAACTGCCGCACCAGATCCGTGCGACTGTCGGCACCCTTGATCAGGACGCTTTCGGCTTTACGCCCCAGTTGCAACGCCTCCTCACGGCTTAAATCCTTGGCCGTATAAATAACAATCGGAGTATTAACCGTCACCGGATGACGGTTAAGCTGCCCGATCACGTCAAAGCCGCTGACTTTCGGCATCATCAGGTCCAGGATGATCATATCCGGATCCCGATCCACCGCCATCCGCACGCCCTCCGGGCCACTGCATGCCAGCAGGACCCGGAATCCTTCCTCCACCAGCGTCTCCCTGAGGAATTCACGCACCGATAGCTCATCATCAATCACCAGTACGGAGGGAATCTCGGGGTGCGCCGGAATGTAGTGGCAATAGCGGGAAATCATATCCAGGAGTTCCTGCTGTTTGATGCCTTTCTCCACCACGCCGACAGGGCCCGTCGAAAACTCCAGATTATCGGGGTTGCCTCCCACCAGTATGACCGGCAAATCACGGGTGGCCTTTTGCGCCCTCAGCGTTTGCAGGTACGGATGAAGATGTCCCTCTTCAGCCGGAATACCCAGTGTAATCACATAGACGCACAGGCTTTCACACTGCCCGGCGGCATCTGAAATATCCGAGTGGCGCGCCTCATAATCCTGTTGCTCCATCAATGTCATCACCGCTTTGGCGCGCTTCGCATCGTCATCAATCACCAGTATCCTGGGGCGCGGCCCGCGCGCCGGCTCGATTTCGGTCGATTCCGTATCGCCTGAAATCTGTGACTCCTTCTGTTCATCAACGGGTCCGCCAGCCGGTTCGGCGGGCAATTCAACGGTAAACCGGCTGCCATGCCCCAATTCGCTGGAGAGGCGGATGGAACCGCCGAGCAGATTGACCTGCCGCCGGGTCAGTGCAAGCCCCAGTCCGGTGCCGCCATGCTCGCGCGCAAGCCCGGCATTGGCCTGAACAAAGGGCTCAAAGATCTTTTCCTGATCCTCGGGCGCGATGCCGTACCCCGTATCGCTGACAATCATCTCGACAATCCGCTCGCTCGGGCTCGTTTTCTTCAGACCCAGCCACACATCAACCTTGCCCTCTTCAGGCGTAAACTTGATGGCGTTGCCGGTCAGGTTCACAATTATCTGCTGCAGTTTGCCGGCATCGAGAATCACCTGCTCGTCATCCGGACAGTCATGCCTCAATGTGAGCGTAATATGCTTCCGCGCAGCCAACGGCGCCAACTCGTTGACCACGCCCCGCGCAATCTCGCATGGCTGGCAGAGGGTTTCTTTAATCGCCATCATACCCGCCTCGATCTTGCTGATATCGAGTAAATCGTTGATGAGGGTCAGCAGCCGTTTGCCGCTAACGTGGACATGATCCACATAGCGCTTCTGTTTGTCGCTCAGGACGCCTATCTTCGGATTCTTCAGCAATTCAGAAAATCCGATAATCGCATTGAGCGGCGTGCGCAACTCATGGCTGGTATTGGCCAGGAACTGGCTTTTCGCTTCGTTGGCGTGCGTCAGATCCTCGTTCATCAGTTCCAGCTCGATCTCTCTTGAATGCAGACGCCGGTTCACTCCGGCCAGTTCCGACCGGGTATTGCGTAAATTGGACAGTGCGATGGCGCAGGCGGAGGCAAGCGTGTTGATCATGCGTTCGTCATCCTCGCTGAACGGCTTGCCATCCGGCCGATCCGTCAGATAGATGGCGCCAAGAGGCTCTCCGGCAAAGATGATCGGCACGCCCAACAGCGTTTGCATGGGCGGATGACCTTCCGGAAATCCGATGCTCACCGGATTAGCTGCAATATCGTTGACCCGCACTGATTTTCCGCCGTTCCAGAATAGCCCCAGCAGTCCTTCACCCCTGGGCGGATGGGAAATCGCCGCCTTCTCCTCCTCGCTGACGCCCAGCGGAATCAGGTGACGCTCCCCCTTCGCGTCCACATAGGCAACCATCGTATAGCGCGCTTTCACTATCTTCATCGCCAGTTCGCCCACATGACGCAGGATATCCTCTTGCGCGGTCTGGCGTGACAGGCTGATGACTGCTTCGGTCAGTAATGCCTGCCGCTTCTTTTGCTCCGCCTCCGCGGTAATCCTCTGTTCCAGGTGTTCAACCAGTTGATCCAGCGCACGGGCGACCACCCCGAACTCATCCCGACGTTTGGAACGGATACGGTATCCCAGATCTCCCGTCGCGATGGTTTTGGCCGCGGTATGGAGATCCTCAAGCGGTCTGATGATCAGTTTACAGAAAGCAATCGCGGATATGATAACAAACAGCAGAATGACAGTCAGTAACCCCAGGGTGGCGTCGGATAACAGCTTCTTCATGCGTGAGGCGGAGGCGGTTGTCGTCAGGCCCATGACCAGCACGCCCCTGAGCGCGTTGCCGGTATAGCCGTGACACTTCAGGCAAGCAGGCTCAGCATGGATGGGATAGAGAATGGTGAGTTCTCCGGGCTTGCGTAATTCCGCCTCCCGGCCCGAGCGCAGCACGCCCGCGAAGGCCGGTTTCAGGGATGGCCTGATGCGGCCGCCGCCGGGAATCAAGGCGCGGTGAAAACGCTGCTCGCCAAGGAAATCATTGACCGCATTCACCGTACTCAGATCGTGAAACGCCTCCACGCCATCCAGGCGGTAGATACGGGCGAAATCAATGGAAGGCTGTTTTGATATACGATCCAGCCATGTATGCGCGGTGTCGCCGCGACCGGCCAGCATGATACTCTTCAGGCCGTTGATAGCGGTATCGGCCGTTGTTTCAGCCTGTTCCACCTGATCCTGTTCGATCAGTGAGCGCCCCCGTTCATTGAGCCAGTACAGACCACCTCCCAGAATTATGGCCAGGCATACGGCCATAAACAGGTTGAACCTCACACTGATTCTGTTTGGTACGGGCGTTGCCCCGTCAGGCACGGGCTTTCGCCCCCGTGAACCATGCGCCAAAAACCTCCAGCAGCGTTTCGATGGGTACGGGCTTGTACAGAAGCAATACACCATCCCCGTCTACGGACGGAGCTTCATCGCCACTGATGATGATGGTTCTTGCAAGCAGATCCGGTTTGTGCGCGCGTATCCATGCCACCACATCCGCGCCGCTGCCAACGCCCAGATGGTAATCGCATCCCACGGCGTCTACTTCCTGATCCGCCAATATCCTGATGGCTTCGCCGACCGATCCGGCTAACAGAACCTGATGATCGGGTTCCAGCACATCGTGATACAAATCAAGCAGTATGGGTTCGTCATCCACCATCAGTATCGTTGCCATGGCTTAAATCGCCGACCCGTTTATGGGCCGGACATACCCCGGAATACCGCACATCATGGCTCCTTCGCCTGTAGTTCCACGCATACCGGCCCTCCTCAATGAACCTGCAACGGGCGCAATAGTATCCTGCCTGACGATCGAGAGCCACTTGTAAAATATGTATAAAATCCGATGAAAGCAGACAATCAGCCGGAACCCCGCCATCCGCTGCGTCAATTTATGCGGATTCGGAGTGGTTACTTGCGGTTGGAGAGAGCGCGCGAGACTGTTATGATTGGCGCATGGAACAGCAGACGCATTTCGGTTTTGAAGCCGTAAGTTCGGCGGAAAAACGGCAACGGGTGATGGGCGTATTTTCTTCAGTGGCAAAAAAATACGATCTGATGAATGATTTGATGAGCGGCGGTCTGCACCGATTGTGGAAACGGCGCATGGCGGCTGCCACGATCATTCGTACCGGATCGCGCATTCTGGATGTGGCCGCGGGATCCGGGGATATTTCCATGAGCCTGCTTCGTAAAATGGGCGAGGGCGGCCGCGTTGTCCTGACCGATCTGAGCGGTCCGATGCTGTCCGAAGGAGCGCGGCGGATGGTTGATGCGGGGATATTGCCCGGGCGGGCGGACTGCATCCGGTCCGATGGCGCAAAGTTACCGTTTGCGGACGAGTCCTTTGATGTCGTGTCCATTGCCTTCGGTATTCGTAATTTCGTCGATATCGAAGCCGGTCTTTCCGAATTCCACCGTGTGCTGACGCCCGGCGGGCAATTCATCTGCCTGGAATTCTCACGGCCAGTGCTTCCCCTTCTGGATATTGCCTATGACGCCTGGTCCTTTAATATCATTCCCCGGATTGGCGAGTGGGTAACGGGGGATCGTGCTTCCTATCAGTACCTGGTGGAATCCATTCGCCGCTTTCCCGGCCAGCAGCGTTTCGCCGGGTTGATGGGCCGGGCGGGTTTTGAACTGGTCAGGTTTGAGAACATGACGGGCGGCGTGGTGGCGTTACACCGGGGATATAAAATATAATATGAGTCTGATATTTCTTCCCTTGCGCCTGATTCCCGCACCGGTGCAGGCCGTGGTATTAACCACGGTTCTGGACCTGTTTTTCAGCCGCGATAATTCTCTGACACCTCTGCTTGAAGGGCTGGATGATCGCGTGTTCCGTATTCAGGTGCGGGATATGAACACGGTCTTCTATATGGGATTTCGCATGGGTAAACCCTGGGTTCATACGTCATTTGAAGGTGAAGCGGATGTGCGCATTGATGCGACGACAGCAGGGTTTTCACGTTTGTGCTTCGCCCATGAGGATCCGGATGATTTGGTGTTTCAACAGGTGCTGAAACTATCCGGAGATTCCGAGGCGATGCTGCGTTTCAAGAAACTGCTGCAGGCGGCGGATATTGACTGGGAACGGGAATTGCGCGCCGGATTCGGCGAATACTTTGGCGGCCGCGTGGCACAGGCCGCAAAGGTCCTGATTGCAACGGAGGCCAAAGCATCGAAGGCTTCACGCAATGTGGTCAGGCAGTGCCTGAAAGAGGCGGGCATTCCGGATCGGGAGCAGTTTGAAGCATGGCAGGCTGGCGTGGAGGACGCGGCACGCAAGATGATCCGGATGAAGGCGCGAATCACGCGATTGGAAAAGTCCGCACCCGCCAAAAAATCGGGACGCAAATCAAAGCGGAACTCCGGCTAGTGTTACATCCTGGGTCCGGATTCCGGCAGGGCTGGCGTTTGCTCGTGATTACCCATTTGCTGGTCACGCATGGCATGGGCGCGCTGGCGGTGCGCATGCATCTGTTTTTGCCCTATGCATGGTTGATGCGAATTGTTCTGAAGAGCGAGGTCTCACGCGACTTCGGCGTACAGTTGCGGCTGGTGCTGGAACGACTGGGACCGACCTTCATCAAGTTTGGCCAAATGCTGTCCACCCGTGTGGATTTATTGCCGCTGGATGTTGCGCTGGAACTGAAAAAGTTGCAGGACGCCGTACCACGGGAGGACTTTAGCACCATCCGCAGCGTACTGGAGCGGGTATTCAAGAAACCGCTGCTGGGCAAAGACGGCATATTCAAGTCATTCGAGGAAACGCCGGTCGCGGCTGCCTCGATTGCGCAGGTGCATTTCGCCGAACTGCATGATGGCCGGACGGTGGCGGTGAAGGTGCGCCGACCTTCCATCCGCAGGACCATTGAAGCCGATTTGGCGCTGTTGAAATTGCTGGCCAGGCTGTTTGACCGGTACTTTCATGAATACCGGCGTTTGAAGGCGCCGCGTGTGGTGGAGGAATTTGCCACGACCATCAAGGAAGAACTGAACCTGCGGGCGGAAGCCGCGCATGCCTCCCGCTTTGCCAAAAATCTGTGTAAGATGAAGGGCGTATATGTTCCGTCCGTGATTTGGGACTACACCTACACCGAGGTGCTGACTATCGAGCGGATTTCCGGGATCTCCATTGACGAACGGGCGGATCTGGTGGCCGCCGGGCACGATTGTCTGGATCTGTGCGAACGTGCTGCCTGCCTGTTTTTCCACATGGCGTTCGTGGATGGTTATTTCCATGCCGATATGCATCCCGGCAATATTTTCGTGGCTAACAATGGCGATATTATTCTGGTGGATTTTGGTATTGTCGGCCGACTGGACATCAAAAGCCGCCGTTACCTGGCGGAAATGTTGCTGGCCTTTCTGAAAAAGGATTACCGCCGGGCGGCCTTGGTGCATCTGGATGCCGGTTATATACCGGCCGGTACGAACATATCGGCGTTCGAGGATGCATTACGCGAGATTGGGGAGCCTGTCTTTAACCGACCACTGGCCGAAATTTCGCTGGCTGAGTTGTTATTTTGCATGTTTGCGGTTACGGAAAGGTTCAAGATGGAAACGCAGCCACAATTGCTGTTGTTACAGAAAACGATGGTGGTTATCGAAGGCGTAGCGCGTGAACTGGCCGACCGGGCCAATATCTGGGAAATGGCGCGCCCGCTGGTGGCGGAATGGGTGGCGAAGAACCTGGGGCCGGCGGCGCGTCTGCAGCAGGGAGCGGAAGATGTCCGTGCGGGGCTGGAATGCTGGCTTGAACTGCCTGCCCGGATCGAGCAGGCGTTGGCCGGGCGGGAAGGTGGCGTATTCGTGCCATCCTCTTCCGATCCGTTCCTGTGGCGGCGACTGGGCGGTATTGTGTGCGTAGCGGGCGGCAGCATGGCGGCCATGCAGTATGCGGCGGGGCCGTGGTATCTGCCGGCAGGGGTGCTGGCGACGGCCGTCGGCGCGGGCCTGCTGCTGCGGCGCTGAAGCAGTGTTTGTTCTGTTTGTTCTTCCCTTTGCAAGCCTCCACGATTAGATTGCCCCACCTTTCACACCGTCAGGTTTGTTGATACATCCTCTGGAAACCTCTCGACAAGGAGTAGAAATGACTATAAGCCGTGATTTTGTATTTACCAGCGAATCCGTATCCGAAGGCCACCCGGATAAAGTAGCCGACCGTATTTCCGATGGCGTGCTGGATGCTATTCTGACGCAGGACAAGCACGGACGTGTCGCTTGCGAGACGATGGTGACCACCGGCATGGTGCTGGTAGCAGGCGAAATTACCACTTCAGCGACCGTTGATTATCAGCAGATTGTACGCGATGCCATTAAGGAAATCGGCTATAACTGCTCAAGTATGGGCTTCGATTGGGAGTCGTGCGCCGTACTGGTTAGCCTCGACAAGCAGTCGGCGGATATTGCCCGGGGCGTCAATGAGGGCGAAGGGCTGGATTTGGATCAGGGCGCCGGCGACCAGGGGCAGATGTTCGGTTATGCGACGAACGAAACCCGTGTACTGATGCCGACCGCGATTCATCTGTCTCACCAACTGGTGGAGAAACAGGCAACAGTGCGTAAGACGGGAAGGCTCGATTTTTTGCGTCCCGACGCCAAGTCACAGGTTACGGTACGCTACGAAAAAAGCCGTCCGGTCGCAATTGATACGGTGGTGCTTTCCACGCAGCATGAGCCGGATGTGTCGCATAAGGATTTGTTGGAAGCCATGATGGACGAGGTGGTCAACCCGGTGCTTGGCCCGACCGGATTGCTGCATGCGGGCACCGAGTATCACATCAATCCAACCGGGCGCTTTGTCATTGGCGGCCCCGTCGGGGATTGCGGGGTTACAGGCCGCAAGATCATCGTCGATACTTATGGCGGTTTCGGCCATCACGGTGGCGGCGCTTTCTCCGGCAAGGATCCAACCAAAGTGGATCGCTCGGCCTGCTACATGATGCGCCACGTTGCAAAGAACATTGTCGCCGCGGGCCTGGCCGAGCGCTGTGAAGTGCAGGTGGCCTATGCCATCGGTATCGCCCATCCGCTTTCGGTCATGATCAACACCTTCGGAACCGGCGCCGTGGATGAAGCCAGATTGGCCAATGCCGTGCGTGAGGTGTTTGACCTGCGTCCCAAAGGCATTGTGCAGGCGCTTGATCTGTTGCGCCCGATTTATGCGAAAACTTCCGCCTATGGCCATTTCGGCCGGGAGTTGCCTGAATTCACATGGGAGCGCACGGACAAGGTAGAGGCGTTGAAAGCCGCGCTCGCCTGATCGGTTCGTCTTATTTGCCGAGGGGCGCTGCAACCGGGCAACCGGTCAGGCTCGGCGCACATCAAGTTGAACGGTGCCCGTTTATTTTAAGCAAATGAACGGAGGATGAGCATGAGTGCTATAGAACAGAACACAACGGAAAGTATCGTCGCCGACATGTCACTGGTCGGTTGGGGCCGTAAGGAGCTGGCGATTGCGGAAACGGAGATGCCCGGCCTGATGGCGATCCGGAAGAAATATGCGGCCGGGCGACCGCTTAAAGGGGCGCGTATTGCAGGCTCCCTGCATATGACGATTCAGACCGGCGTGCTGATTGAAACGCTAACGGCGCTGGGCGCCGAGGTGCGCTGGGCGTCATGCAATATCTTTTCCACCCAGGATCATGCCGCGGCGGCGATTGCCGATACGGGCGTACCCGTGTTCGCCTTCAAGGGTGAGAGCCTGGACGAATACTGGGAGTTTACCCACCGCATCATGGACTGGAACGATGGCGGAACGCCGAACATGATCCTTGATGATGGCGGCGATGCCACGTTGCTGGTGATTCTGGGTTCCAGAGCTGAGCAGGATTCATCGGTACTGGATAACCCGTCCAGTGAAGAGGAAGTGGCATTATTCTCGGCAATCAGGAAACGGCTTGCCGGGAAACCCGGTTGGTATTCCAGGCGTAAGGCGGCGATCAGGGGCGTAACGGAAGAGACCACAACAGGCGTCCACCGTCTGTATCAGATGCAGGAGCGCGGCGAACTGCCGTTTCCGGCCATCAATGTGAACGATTCAGTTACCAAGTCCAAGTTCGATAACCTTTACGGTTGTCGCGAATCGCTTCTGGACGGCATTAAGCGCGCCACCGATGTCATGATTGCGGGAAAGATTTGTATCGTGCTGGGTTACGGCGATGTCGGCAAGGGTTGTGCGCAGGCGCTTAAAGGCATGGGCGCTACGGTATGGGTGACGGAAATCGACCCGATTTGCGCGCTTCAGGCGGCGATGGAAGGTTACCGCGTCGTGAACATGGATGACGCCTGCAAGCAGGGCAATATCTTTGTCACGACGACCGGAAACTATCATGTAATTACCCATGACCACATGGCCGCGATGCCCGATCAGGCCATTGTCTGTAATATCGGTCATTTCGATAATGAAATTGATGCGGCCAGTCTGAAGAAATATGAATGGGAGAATGTAAAGCCGCAGGTAGATCAGATTATATTCCCCGATGGCAAGCGGATCACCTTGCTGGCCGAAGGCCGGCTGGTGAATCTTGGCTGCGCCACCGGGCATCCGAGCTTTGTCATGTCCAATTCTTTTTCCAACCAGACGCTGGCGCAGATCGAGTTGTTCAATCAAACGGGGCAATACGAAGCGAAGGTTTATACCCTGCCCAAGTATCTGGATGAAGAGGTGGCGCGCCTGCATCTGGCCAAGGTTGGTGTGAATCTGACGAAGCTTTCGCAGGAACAGGCCGATTATATCGGCGTGCCGGTGGATGGACCGTACAAGCCGGAGTATTACCGTTATTAGACCGCTTCTTGTGGGTATGGCGCTGCTGGCCGCGGCCTCGGCACATGCCGAAAGCCCATCGGCGGATGCGCGGTTTGACAAGACGGGCGATGGTTTGGTGAATGCCGAGGATTGGAAACAGATGAATACCACGGAAAAGAAGGCTTACGCCAGGGATTCCTTACGTGAACTTGGCCTGAATCCGGAAGCGGGCGTCGGGAAAGGGAAAACGAGGGAGGATCTTTATCTCGAAGGGTTACGCTCCGTCTATGGGCCCTGATCCGGCTTCTGACCTTCATCATTGATGATGATCTCACAACAAGCAAAAAGCGCGGTTTTTACTTTCCTTACAAATCAAGGGCTTGCACTGTAAGCCTTGGATTTGTGCGCCCATTCATGGGCGCGATGAATAAGTTTGTTGAAAAG
>CAYOUW010000048.1:0-13997 GCA_964407235.1 uncultured Zetaproteobacteria bacterium
TTATGGTGCCGTCCCTGAAGGATGACGGATGCTTTTCGGCTAGGCTCTAGCCAGAAAACAGTCCTGGCAGGCATGGCAATTCCGGCAGGCTGTGGATGCCATTGAGATGCTATTACGCGAAACGGTGCATTTGTCCTGGGTGGATGCCTTCGACTGGGAACACTGGCATGCATCGGCGAGGGATCTATCCGAAAGCCGAATATTTACGGTCGGACCAAGCTAACTTACTGAAACATAAGTGATTTACACCTAGAAGTGGGGTCAATCAAGACTTAGAAGTACTTTTCCGGAGGTGGAAACGGTGCTTTAAGGCATTAAGGTGTTGGCTATGCCAAGAGCGAGTCGTCATCATATTCCTGGCCATATGGCATATCAGCCACCGCTGCCATCAGCATGAGTTTTTGTTCAGGTTTGCCAAGGGACTGGACGCGCTGGGTGCAGCGGCTGTTTGAAGCGAAGAAGCGCTATGGTCCAATTCTCAATTAGATGGTTACATCGAACCATCTTCTGCGCTGTTTGATCGACCGGAACAGGTGTGTTGACACATCCCCCCATGTGATGTATTTCCAAAGTGCACACATTGTGATATATTTGCTTCAATGAAACTGTTTGACTGGAGTGATGAGAAGAATCAGCGGTTAAAGAGTGAGCGCGACATTATGTTTGAAGAAATTGTTTATCACATCACCCACAATGGATTGCTCGATATCATTGAGCATCCGAATCAGGAAGCATACCCGGGGCAGCGGATATTTATCGTGAATGTTGAAGACTATGCGTATCTCGTTCCTTTTGTGGAAGATACCGAGAACTTCTTTCTCAAAACCATCATCCCGAGTCGAAAAATGACTCGATATTATCTTGGAGGTTATTTGAAATGAAACTGAAAGAGGAAGAAGAAAAATTACTGAAATCGGTCGAGAATGGGGAATGGAAACAAATCCCCAATTTTAAACGTGAAGCCAAACAGTTTCAGCAGGTGGCGCAGGCAACCCTGAAGAAAGACAAGCGCGTTAATATCCGGATGACAGAGCGTGACCTTGTCCATCTCCGAAAAAAGGCCATGCAGGAAGGACTACCCTACCAAACCCTGATTTCAAGCATTCTTCACAAGTACATCAATGGCAGGCTTACCGAAAAAACTTTCTAGCCTGCGAGCCTTTTGTAATGCGCAAAACAAGACCCGGCACAGGGGCACGTGTTGATGAACCTGTCGCCGAGCGTTGGTGGATGTCCGGCTGGAGAATGAAACGGTTTGGCTGACGCAGCAGCTGATGGCCGATCTTTTCCAGGCGATCAAGCAGAATATCAGCCTCCATGTTCAAAATATCTTCGAAGAGGGAGAGTTGCTGCCAGGGGCAACTGTCAAGGAATACTTGACAGTTCGTCGGGAAAAATAAGGGACATATATTCTTTTCCACTTTGGGCGGCTTTTTTAACTTGTAATTCCCCATGGCCTTGCCGCGGGGAGGACTTATATGAATCGTTCAAGTCAGCGTTTTGATGCCAAGCGCGTTGGCGGCCTTGTTTAGATTCTTGCTGTTGCCGTGTACTTGTATCTACGGTTAACATGGCTGCCATGGGAGCCAATTGCAAAACTCGTGAGTGGCGGCCAGCGTCCCCGCGTTGGCCTGTTTCCAGGTTGGGATTTCGCTCCATGGATCCACCATGCAGCTCATTCCATCCTGAAAATAGACTCAACGCGGGATTGCCTGTCTGCGTGCGTTCGCGCACAGGCAGGCTGCTCATCCACCCAGAGTTTTGCAATTGGCTCCTGGAATTGATCTTCGGGAGGGAACCATGAACTTCGTACTGCTATCCATTTCGGGACACGACCGGCCCGGCATTGTCCGCGATGTTTCCGAAGCGTTGCTGGATGTAAATGCCAATATCAATGACTCTTCCATGACCGCGCTGCGTGGCCGCTTTGCCATGATGTTGATTGTATCGCTGCCGGAAGATTCCAAACTTGGCGAGTTGAAAGCTGCGCTCGCGGATCTGGAGCAACGGACGGGCCTGAACGTTCAGTCCCAGCCCGTTACCGATGATGAAGCACGCCACATGCCGCCGGAGCCGGACCATGTGGTGACCGTCAGCGGTGCGGACAAACCGGGCATCGTGCATGCTGTTACAGACTGTCTTGCGGGATTGGATATTTCTGTCGTAGATCTCTCGACCCGCCTTGGCGAGAGCGAGGACGCGAATCCCGTTTACATGATGGCGCTGGAGGTTGTGGTTGGCGATCAGGTTGCGGCCATGCGTCAACAACTGGCTGAAGTGTCCGGGCAATTACAGGTTGATGTCGAGATTCATCCGATGGAGTCAGAGATTCTCTAAATGACGCGTCAGCGGAAAGTCCGCTCGATTATCACGCTGCCTGATGCGCGGTTGCGGCAAGTGTCACAAGCCGTTACTACGTTTGATCAAAACTTGCCCGAACAGTTTGCGGATATGGAAGCCGCCATGCGCTCCGGTCCCGGTGGAGTTGGCATTGCCGCGCCCCAACTGGGTGACAAGCGGCGTATGGTGGTCGTTGATTGCACTGCGGCCCGGCATTCCTGCCGCAACCATGGGCTTCTTTACCTTGTGAATCCGGAAATCATCGAACATTCAGGCGGCGAGGTTTTGGGACGGGAAGGTTGCCTTTCCGTACCGGACTGGGTCGGCATGGTGTCGCGGGCCAGAATTATTCGTCTGAAACATCAGGATACGCAAGGTGTTACGTATGAGGTCGAAGCCTCCGGTTTTGAGGCGCGGGTGATTCAACATGAGGTGGATCACCTTGATGGCATCCTGTTTATCGACCGGGTGGTGTCCACGCATGATTTAATTCGGCGCATGAATACATGATTCTTGCTTGGCTTCCATGTGCCGGATCATAGGATGCGCGTATGATCTCAACTATGTCTGAAACACGCTTTATTACCCTGCGCGGCGGTGCTGCGCTTTCTGATTTTCGCAAGCAAAAGCTGATGGATGCATGGTTGAATCAGGGGTGGGCGGTATCTGACATGGAGGTGTCGTTTGTTTATGTGGCGGAGGTGAATGCCGCATGGTCCGGGAACGACACGAACCGTCTGGCGGAAGTTCTCGGAACGCTGGCACAAGCCTTTGAAGCAAAAGCCTCGGAGAGCCTGTTTCTGGTGACGCCGCGTATTGGCACCATCAGCCCATGGTCTTCCAAGGCGACGGACATTGCCCGGCTGTGCGGGTTGAATGCGCTGGTCCGGCTGGAGAGGGTTGTGGCTTATTCGTTCTCCAGCATGAATGCGGATGCGCGCGAAGGAATTGCGGGACTCATTCATGATCGCATGACGGAATCGGTTTTGTGTGACGCTGGCGAACTGACCCGTTTGTTCTCCCATCAATCGCCTGCGCCACTGGTAACGGTGGATATTGCCGCAGGTGACCGGGAGGCCCTGGAAACAGCCAATCGGGACATGGGTCTGGCATTGGCTGAAGATGAATTTGAATATTTGCTGAAGTATTTCATGTCTGTCGGACGTAATCCGACGGATGCTGAATTGATGATGTTTGCGCAGGCCAATTCCGAGCATTGCCGACACAAAATTTTCAATGCCGACTGGGTCATCAATGGCAAGGTGCAGGAACAATCGCTGTTTTCGATGATTCGCCACACCCATAAAATGCATCCGGAAGGTACGCTGGTGGCCTACAGCGATAATTCTTCGGTGATTGAGGGAGTGAAAGCACAACGATTCTATCCCGATGCCAAGGGTGCGTATGTCCGGCATGAAGCTGATACCCACATCCTGATGAAGGTGGAGACGCATAATCACCCGACGGCGATTTCACCGTTTTCGGGGGCGGCTACCGGTTCCGGTGGTGAGATTCGCGATGAGGGAGCGACCGGCATTGGCGGTAAACCCAAGGCGGGACTGTGCGGGTTTGCGGTCTCCAATTTATGCATCCCGGGTTTTGAGCAGCCATGGGAGCAGGATTTCGGCAGGCCGGGGCGTATTGCTTCGGCGCTGGATATCATGATCGAGGGGCCGATCGGTGCGGCTGCCTTCAATAACGAGTTCGGTCGCCCCAACATCTGCGGTTATTTCCGTACATTCGAACAGGAGGTTGCGGGCACGCTTTACGGTTATCACAAACCCGTCATGATTGCCGGCGGGGTGGGTAATATTGATGCCCGCCACATCCATAAGCGCGAGGTGCCCGAGGGTTCCCTGATTATTCAGTTGGGCGGGCCCGCCATGCTGATCGGTCTGGGTGGCGGTGCGGCATCCAGCATGGATGCAGGCAGCAATGTGGAAGCGCTTGATTTCAATTCGGTTCAGCGCGGCAATCCCGAGATGGAACGCCGGTGTCAGGAAGTGCTGGATCGCTGCTGGCAGAGGGGTGCGGAGAATCCGATTTTGTTTATTCACGACATTGGCGCGGGCGGATTGTCCAATGCCGTGCCGGAATTGATTAACGATGCCGGACGTGGCGGCTGGATTGATTTGCGGGCCGTACACAATATGGAGCCGGGCATGAGTCCGATGCAGATTTGGTGCAATGAGGCGCAGGAGCGCTATGTGCTGGCAATTGACAAGGTATCGCTGGCTTTGTTCAGAGAAATATGCGAACGCGAGCGTTGCCTGTTTACCGTCCTCGGCGAGACGACGGAAGAGCGGAATCTTGCGGTGAATGATCCGGCTTTCAGCAATCAACCCGTCAATCTTCCGCTGGATGTATTGTTTGGCAAACCGCCCAAAATGACGCGCCTGGCCGAGTCTGTTCATCCGGCGCTCATGCCGCTTGATCGGGGTGCCGTGGATATACATGAAGCGGTGATGCGCGTATTGCATCTTCCCGCCGTGGCCAGCAAGGAATTTCTCATCAACATTGGGGATCGCTCGGTTACGGGGCTTGTCGCCCGTGACCAGATGGTGGGACCATGGCAGGTTCCCGTAGCGGATTGCGGCGTTACCCTGACGGATTATGAAGGGTATTCAGGCGAGGCCATGGCCATGGGCGAGCGCACGCCGGTGGCGGTGCTCAATGGGCCGGCTTCCGGACGCCTGGCGGTGGGGGAGGTCATCACCAATATTGCGGCGGCATGCATCGACAAACTTTCCGATGTGAAACTGTCGGCCAACTGGATGGCGGCCTGTGGTCATCCGGGTGAAGACGCCAAACTGTATGCAACGGTGAAGGCCGTAGGTATGGAACTGTGCCCGGCGCTGGGGATATCTATCCCGGTAGGCAAGGATTCGTTGTCCATGAAAACGGTGTGGGAGCAAGCCGGAGAGCGGCGTGAAATGATTGCGCCATTATCGCTTAATGTGTCCGCCTTTGCGCCGGTTTGTGACGCGCGCAAAACGTGTACGCCGGAATTGCAAATGGATCAGGGCGATACCGATTTGATCCTGATTGACCTGGGGAATGGAAAACATCGGCTCGGTGGTTCGGCGCTGGCGCAGGTGTACGGGGCAAGCGGCAATGAGACTCCCGATATGGATGATCCGGCGTTATTGAAAGCGTTCTTCAACGCCATTCAGCGATTGAACCGTGCAGGTTTGCTGCTCGCCTACCATGACCGGTCCGATGGCGGATTGTTTGTTACCCTGTGCGAAATGGCCTTTGCCGGGCGCGCCGGCATCACGGTGCATTTGAATGCGTTGGGGCATGATGACCTGGCCGTGCTCTTCGCCGAGGAGCTGGGCGCAGTGATTCAGATACGCCGGGCAGAGCGCGAGACCGTGCTGTCGCACCTTTCCGAACTCGGTCTGGTGCATATTTCACACATTATCGGGCACCCCCGTAAAGATGGGGTGGTGTTTATCCAGGGTCGGGAAGGCGGGCTGATTGACGAAAAAGTGACGGATCTGCAACGAATATGGAGTGAGACCAGTTATCGGATGGCCAGCCTGCGCGATAATCCGGCGTGTGCCGCGGAGGCATTCGAGGCAATTGACCGTGGCAAGAATAAAGAGTTGTTCGCCGAACTTGCGTTCGACCCGTGTGAGGATATCGCCGCACCGTTTGTGAATCTGGCCAGACCGGGAATGGCTGTGTTGCGTGAGCAGGGCGTGAACGGTCAGGTGGAAATGGCGGCGGCCTTTGACCGGGCGGGTTTTGCGTGCGTGGATGTGCATATGTCCGACATTATTGAGGGGCGCGTTTCTCTGGCGGAGGTTCAGGGGCTTGCGGTCTGTGGCGGGTTTTCATTCGGCGATGTGATGGGTGCGGGGCGCGGCTGGGCCAATTCCGTTCTGTTCAACCACCGGGCCAGAGATGAATTCGCGGCATTTTTCCACCGTTCCGATACTTTTGCGCTGGGCGTATGCAATGGTTGCCAGATGATGGCCAATCTGAAATCCCTGATTCCGGGAGCACAGCGCTGGCCACGGTTCGTGCGCAATCGTTCCGAGCAGTTTGAAGCAAGGTTGCTGATGGTGGAGGTGCTGGATTCACCTTCCATATTGATGGATGGCATGGCGGGGTCGAAACTGCCACTGGTGGTGGCGCATGGTGAAGGTAGAGCGGAATTCGACTCGAACGAGCAGCAGACATTTGCTCTGGCGTCTCTCCGCTATCCGGGTCCGGACGGGAAGCCTGCAAGCACCTACCCGTATAATCCGAACGGATCACCGGATGGCTTAACCGGTTTCACTACGCCCGATGGCCGCTTCACCATTATGATGCCGCATCCGGAGCGGCTATTCCGAACGGTGCAGTACTCGTGGCATCCGGCGGAATGGGGCGAGGATGGTCCGTGGATGCGGATGTTCCGCAATGCCCGCCGCTGGGTGGGGTAGCGAATGTCGTGCATCAGCGTGGTGGCGTATGCGCCGGCATTCTGATAACTTCCCGGCCCGTCTATGAATAGCCAAACACGTTTCGTTTTTGTCACCGGCGGAGTCGTCTCTTCGCTCGGCAAGGGTATTGCCGCCGCCAGTCTTGCTGCGTTGTTCGAAGCGCGCGGATTGACCATTACCATGCAGAAACTCGATCCCTATATCAACGTTGATCCCGGCACCATGAGCCCCTATCAGCACGGCGAAGTATTCGTTACCGATGACGGTGCGGAAACCGATCTTGATCTCGGGCATTATGAGCGGTTTACGCATGCGATCATGAGCAAGCGTTCCAATTTCACGACCGGGCGCATTTATGAGTCGGTGATCAGGCGCGAGCGCCGGGGCGACTATCTGGGCGCAACCGTGCAGGTGATTCCCCATATTACCGATGCCATCAAGGATGCGATTTTGTCCCTCCGAAGCGACAATGCGGATATTGCACTGGTTGAAATCGGCGGCACGGTGGGCGATATCGAATCGCAGCCGTTTCTTGAAGCCATTCGTCAGCTTCGTTTTGATCTGGGTCGCGAAAACACGGCCTATGTGCATTTAACACTGGTGCCGTACATCGGTTCAGCGGGCGAAATGAAGACCAAACCTACGCAACATTCGGTGCAGAAACTGCGCGAGATTGGTATCCAGCCGGACGCACTGTTGTGTCGTAGCGATCATCCGATTTCCAAGGGCCAAAAAGATAAGATCGCGTTATTCTGCAATGTTCCGGGGCATGCCGTGATTGATGCGCCGGATGTGGATACGATTTACGCGGTACCGCTTTCATTGCGCGAGGGCGGCCTGGGAACGGTGATTCTGAAGCATTTCGGCATGTCCGATCCTGATCTGGATTTGAGCGAGTGGCAGGATATTTGCCACAAGATTCGTGATGCAAAGGATGAGGTTCGCATTGCCATGGTGGGCAAGTATGTGGAACTGGCCGATGCCTATAAATCGGTCAATGAAGCGTTGTCCCATGGTGGCATGGCAGGTGGCGTGCGCGTAGCGATTGACTACATTGATGCCGAATCGCTGGAGAGAGAAGGGTGCGACGCTTTGCGGAAAGTACACGGCATTCTGGTGCCGGGAGGATTCGGGCAACGCGGCACCGACGGCAAGATGATCGCCATCCGGTTTGCGCGCGAGAACAAGGTGCCGTATCTGGGAATATGTCTGGGCATGCAGATGGCGGTGGTGGAGTTTGCACGTCATGTGGCAGGTATCGAGAATGCCACCAGCAGCGAGTTTGACGAACGCCCCGAGCATCCGGTCATTGCCCTGATGACCGAATGGGATCAGGAAGGACAGCGTGTTCAGCGAACGGGTAAGGATGATCTCGGCGGCACCATGCGTCTGGGTGGGTATCCATGTAAATTGATTCCAGGCACTCGAACTGCCGATGCTTATGGTATCCCTGAGATTCGTGAGCGGCACCGGCATCGCTACGAGTTCAACAATACCTATCGCGAACAACTGGAAGCGGCGGGACTCGTGGTTGCCGGCGAGCTTCCGGACGGGTCGCTGGTGGAAATCATTGAGGTTAAGGATCATCCCTGGTTTGTCGCATGTCAGTTTCATCCCGAATTCAAATCGCGGCCGTATGCGCCGCATCCCCTGTTTGCAGGCTTTATCAACGCAGCGAAGGAACACGCCGGAAAAACGACATGAATCCACATTGTATTCCTATCGCCGATTTCGAGATCGGCAACGATCTTCCTTTTGTGTTGATGGCAGGCCCGTGCGTGATCGAGAGTGAGGATTTCACCCTGCGTGTTGCCGGGGCCATTCGGGATATTGCCGCAAGATGCGGTGTGCCATTGATCTTTAAATCCAGTTTCGATAAAGGGAACCGGACCAGTAAAGACGGCTTCCGTGGTCCCGGTCTGGAAGAAGGCATGCGTATTCTTCAGCGCGTAAAGGATGAAGTGGGTGTGCCGGTCATCACCGATGTGCATACGCCGGAGCAGGCGGAACCGGTCGCTCGAGTAGCCGATGTATTGCAGACCCCCGCATTTTTGTGTCGGCAGACGGATTTTATCGAAGCTGTGGCGAAAACCGGTAAGCCGGTGAATATCAAGAAGGGCCAGTTTCTGGCCCCCCGGGATATGCGGCATGTACTGGACAAGGCGCTGGCTACGGGAAATAAGGATATGATGCTGTGCGAACGGGGTGCGAGTTTTGGATACAATAATCTGGTTTCCGATATGCGATCCTTGCTGGTGATGCGGGATTTTGGTGCACCGGTGGTGTTTGATGCCACGCATTCCGTGCAACAGCCCGGTGGCTTAAACGGCGCGACGGGTGGTAACCGCGAGTTTGTGCCGGGTCTGGCACGCGCAGCGGTGGCAACAGGCGTGGCGGCCGTGTTTATGGAGGTACATCCCGATCCGGATCAGGCCTTGTCCGACGGCCCGAATTCCCTGGTGCTGGATGATCTGGAGGACTTGTTGAAGGTGTTAAAACGGCTGGATGAAGTCGTAAAGAAAGTTTAAACCACAAAGACACGAAGGCACAAAGATATTCTATATGATTTACTTTGTGCCTTCGTGTCTTTGTGGTGAATATTTTATTTTAAGGAGCAGGACGTGAGTGAAATTGTAACGGTTCATGGACGTGAAATTTTTGATTCGCGCGGTAATCCGACGGTGGAAGTGGATGTAGCACTGGCTTCCGGCGCCTTCGGGCGCGCTGCTGTGCCCAGTGGCGCTTCAACCGGAACGCGTGAAGCGGTGGAGTTGCGCGATGGCGGAGACCGGTTGAACGGGAAGGGCGTGCGCAAAGCTGTATCCCATGTCAATGGCGAGATTGCCAACGCAGTGAAGGGTATGGAGGCGGTGGATCAGGTCAGTCTGGATCGAGCCATGATCCAACTGGATGGCACGCCCAACAAGGGCAGACTGGGCGCGAATGCGATTCTCGGTATTTCCATGGCAGCGGCCAGAGCGCAGGCTGTGGAAGAGAAGAAATCACTGTTTCGTTATCTCGGCGGCGATGATGCGAACCTGTTGCCCGTACCGTGCATGAATGTGCTGAACGGCGGGGTTCATGCGGATAATAACGTCGATTTCCAGGAATACATGATTGTTCCGGCGGGTGCGGAAAGGTTTTCTCAGGCGCTTGAAATGGGTGTGGAGGTATTTCATGCACTGAAATCCGTACTTAAGGGAAAGGGCTACAATACGGCTGTGGGAGATGAAGGGGGATTTGCTCCGTCACTGCCATCCAATGTGGCGGCGCTGGATGCCATTCTGGAAGCGATCGGGAAAACAGGTCTGAAGGCGGGAAGTGATGTGTTTATCGGCATTGATCCGGCGTCCTCCGAGTTTTATGCCAATGGTATCTACAATCTGAAGGGTGAGGGCAAACAACTGGATTCCGATGGCATGATCGACTTCTTGAGCGGATGGGTTGAACAGTATCCGATTATTTTTGTTGAGGATGGTTTGGCCGAGAATGACTGGGATGGCTGGAAGCGGATGACGGATCGTCTGGGCGGCGGAATAGAACTGGTGGGAGATGATATTTTTGTCACCAACCCGGCGGTTCTGAAAGAAGGTATCGACAAGGGCGTGGCCAATGCGCTTTTGGTGAAGCTCAACCAGATCGGCACCCTGACGGAAACACGTGAGGCGGTGAGCATGGCTATGGATGCCGGTTACCGTTGTCTGGTGTCGCACCGTTCGGGTGAGACCGAAGATACCATCATCGCCGATCTGGTCGTGGCGCTGGGATGCGGCCAGATCAAGTCCGGCTCGGCTTCGCGCTCGGATCGCCTGGCCAAGTACAACCAGTTGTTACGTATCGAGGAAGAACTGGGAAGTTCGGCAAGATATGCCGGACGGGCTGCATTCCTTTGACAGAGTTCTGCAAGAGGTAAACACTGAAGAAACGGAGATTGGCAGGCCGGATTCGACGCTGGATGGGCTGGACGCTGATTGGGGCGATCCTTGCGGCGATGGCCTACAATCTTGTTCTCTCCGACCACGGTTATTTCGTCTATCGCAAGGAACAACAGAGTCTTTCAGACTTGCGGGCCGAGGTGGCCGCACTGCGGCGGCAAAGAGAGAAACTGGCCAGGGAAGTATTGCGTCTGCGCCATGATCCCAAGGCTCTGGAGGAACTCGTGCACCGGGAACTTGGCTATGTCCATCCCGATGAATACATGCTGATTATACCAAAATCATCAGGCGGCGGAAGTCAGGGAAATATGATTAGAAAAAAAATACCATCCTCAGGGAAAAAATAGTGAGTGCGTATGATCCTCATGATAATAATTGATATACGACATAGGTGATATAGTGGCCGGGAATTTTAAAAGTGATGATAGTTTCCTAAGAAAGCTTGTCATAGGCGCGGCAGGCACGAACGAGACAATTGGCAGGTTGAAGGAACTGGGATTCAATCCTATTGAACTTGAGCGAGGCTCTACCGGTTTCAAAATATGGAAGAAAATCAAGATCAAGCGTGTCCGCGTTCCTGACATCCTCTGTCTTGATACGGGGCTTCGTTTCGAATCTCGTGGTAAAACGAAACTTGAGATTTCCATGTCCCACTCGCTTAAAGATCCAACACGCGCTTGGGATGCAGGTATGCGAGACGACGATTATGTCTCCATTGTTATGTTTCAGCAGAATACCGATTCGCCAGTGGATATTAAGCGTGTTTCCCCCGTCCATTTCATCTGTGTGAAAGATTTGAGGAAGGCATTCTCTGATAAACGTGTTTCCATTACCAAGCCAAAAGGTGTGGAAGAAGGGTCTGAAATCCGCGTAGTTTGGACATGCGCGGTAGCCAGACAGCGGTCTCATGTTTCTGAAGTATCAGGAAAGAGGCTTCAGTTGGAGCCAACATTTACCGCTCGACGCCAAACCATCCAGTTAAGCAGGAAAAAGGGTGCCATCATTCTATCCCCGCAGGTACGACTCAATGAGTACGTTGAGGAGAATCAGATTGTTGCCGCCGTTACACCTACCCATCTTTCGTTGTCATGTCCACATCATGTGGATGAAAACTCATTCATTGCGAAACTTGGCGGCGTGAACCTTAGCGAACGCTATGCTGCCGCCAAGGCGCTGAGATATCGTGGTTACATCAACGCCCAAAAGGCTCTCGAGGAGCGCGTGCACGATTCCCAGGAGGACATTTATGTCCAGCTTGAGGCGGCTGCGGCACTCGCGGCAGTCGATTACCCTTCAGGTTGGACCTTCATAGAGTCCAAGCTAAGAAGCTCTGTTCTGGACGTTCCACTTGAAACCCAGCTCGAGACCGTTATTGTTGTTTCAGAGATTCGTAAAGACAAAAGCCAAAGCTTGCTGATTGAAGTCTTGAAGGATACCGCGCGGGACGAAGAACTCCGTGCTGGCGCAGCATGGGCGCTTGGACAGTTTGCCACTCCGGTGACTGCGACGGCACTGGTTGACACATTCAATGTAACCGCCTTGGAAATCAAAACTGAAGCTGCACGAGCACTCCTGAAGATTGCTGAACCGCAGTTAGGACATCTTATCAATCTCTTGAAGACGACCGACCCTTCCCGGCGGGACGGTTTATCGTGGGCGCTTGCCAAGACGGGAAAATTTGACCCTTGCGATCTGCTACAAGATGCCGACGACAATCTGAGGCGTTGGGTTAGCTACATCATCGGATATGGCAGGGAAAACCTTGCCGAAGAGCATCTTGATACAATCTGCCAAAGCGACCCTGATGTGTATTTTGCAGCAAGTGTTCTTTGGCAGATTCTGGAAAGTTGGATCAATGGTCTCACGGAATATTAGAATGCAAACCAAACCTCTCTATTTCACGAAGAACGGAAGCGCTTACGTTGGTGACGCGCTGGCATTGTTGAGTGAATTGCCGGACGAGAGTATAGATCTTGTTATGACATCCCCGCCATTCGCGCTGAGGCGAAAAAAGTCGTATGGCAATGTTGAAGAGACAGAGTACGTCTCATGGATTACGCCCTTCAGCAAAGAAGTTTTTCGAGTTCTGAAAAATAGCGGAAGCTTTGTTTTGGATCTGGGCGGGGCTTATCGAGCACGTATGCCATCGCGTTCATTATACAATTTTCGTGTTCTCCTGACTCTTTGTGATGATGTGGGATTCCACCTTGCTGAGGATTTCTACTGGTTTAACCCTTCTAAATTACCTTCTCCAATCGAATGGGTGAACAAGCGAAAGATACGGGCCAAGGATTCTGTAAATACAGTGTGGTGGTTTAGCAAAACAGAGAACCCGAAGGCCGATGTCCGAAAGGTTCTTGTCCCATATTCTGATCGAATGAAGAAGCTGATCGAAGATCCGGGTAAATTCTATGCGCCGAAAAAACGGCCATCCGGGCATGATATTAGTGCTAGTTTTGGAAAGGACAACGGAGGAGCAATCCCTTCCAATCTGTTAACGATCCCCAATACTGACAGCAACTCGAGCTATCTTTGGCTTTGTAAGAAACTTGGGCTTAAAAGACATCCGGCACGTTTCCCAGCCGATTTGCCCGCATTTTTCATTAAAATGCTTACGGACGAAGGAGACGTTGTCCTCGACATATTTGGTGGTTCAAATACGACCGGTTTTACGTCCGAAGCACTTAACCGGAAATGGATCACTTTTGAGGAGAACACTGAGTATCTGTCTGCCTCAGCATTCCGATTTCTTGAGGGGCGGAGCATTCAAACTATCAAAAGAGTTCTTGATGAAATGTCTGTAGCGACCGCGAACGTGTTTCTTAATGATGTTGTTTGTAGTCTTGGAACAAACAAGGAAGCCAAAGTATCTCGCGATGCTCTTGAGAGCATGACAACAGACAATAGCCAGATGGTTTTCCTGGAGGATAGCAAGTCATACAAAGCTCAACCATCGCCTGCGCACGTACGCAAGACTCGAGGCGGATCTCGCACCGGTAAGGTGTGACGTTGTGTTCCAAAAGAAACAGAAGATGTGAGACGGGAACAACTGTAGAGGAAATAGAAAAAGTTGTGACGCAATTGCCGTCAAATTAACTGAGGCAGTTTTGGTCCGGAGGTGAACAAAGTGAAGCTTGTTTTTACGAAGGGTAAACAACAAAACCGCGATATGCAGCAAATGGAGAGGATAATGGCATTTTTATCATGAAGGACGCGAAAAATTCTGTGGATGTCCCCTGGGCGTCTTCTTCATTCTTCACGGTGATCCCATGGTTGTAACCCGTTTTGC
>CAYOUW010000049.1:0-13977 GCA_964407235.1 uncultured Zetaproteobacteria bacterium
GGTGTGAGGAAAGGATTAGCCCGCATTATTCATTAACGCTGCTACGCCTGTGTTTGTTCCTTTGTAACTACTCAGCACCCCCCGTCTTTTGCCCTCTGGCGGCGTTCCTGCGATGCTCAAATCCTCACATATGACCCATATGCTACGGATTCTGCGCTTCTCGCGCCTTGCCAGAGAACAAAATCCAGGGGGTGCTGAGTAGTTACGTTCCTTTGTTTCTGCCGGTCTGCGTGCCTCGCGCACAGACAGGCGCAATCATCATGAACAGTCAAGTATTTTCACCCAGCGCTTCCTTCATTTTCGCCCGCAGATCTCCCGGCGTATAAGGCTTTTGAATAAAACCGGCCAGGCCCTGACCGGCGAAACGGTTGGTTGCATCCTGCTCGTTGTAGCCGCTGGATAATACCACCCGTACATCCTTGTTGATGCGCCTGATCTCCCGGAAGCAGCCCTTGCCGTCCAGCTTCGGCATGGTCATGTCCAGCAGCACCGCGACAATTTCATTCTGACACTTGCGATAAATATCCACGCCCTGCTCGCCATCTTCTGCCGAGATCGTATCGAAGCCCATGTCTCTGAGCATCATCGCCGCTGTTTCCCGGATCGTTTCCTCATCATCCACAATGAGTACCGTACCGGCACCGCACCACTCGCCCCGTGCCGTTTGCCTGGTATGGTCGGAAACCGCTTCTTTGGATGCAGGTAGCAACACCTTGAATGTCGTTCCCTGTCCCTCTTCTGAATATACCTTGATAGCACCATGGTGGCCGCGCACGATCCCCAGAACCGCGCTCATGCCGAGGCCCCTGCCGGTGAATTTGGTGGTGAAGAAGGGGTCAAATAACTTCTTTTGGGTTCTCTCATCCATGCCGCAACCCGTATCCGCCACCTCCAGAAACACGAAGCGCCCCGGTTCAATTCCGTCTGCCGCATAAGCTCCGCCCAGATAATCAGCATCCGCTTGCATCATGCCGGTAGAGAGTGAAATCACCCCGCTCTTCCTGCCAATCGCATCGGAGGCATTGATCACCAGATTCATAATCACCTGCTGCAACTGCGCACCATCGGCTTCCACGGGTGGTAGATTTTCCGCCAGGTGAAACTTGAGCACCACGTTCTTGGCAATCGAAACGTCCAGAAGTTTGGTAATATCCTCCACCATATCCGAAAGATTGATGGCCTTGACCACAAACCTTCCCTTGCCCGAATAGGCCAGCATCTGTTTACATAGCTCCGCCGCGCGCTGGCTGGATTTCTCAATGCGCGCGAGATGCGCCAGGGCCGGGCTGGTGTCTTCCAGCTTCATTTTCCCCAATGCGGCGTTCCCCATGATGGCGGTCAAAATATTGTTGAAATCGTGCGCGATACCGCCGGCCAGCACGCCCAGCGATTCCAGACGCTGGACATGCTCCATTTTTTCCTGCATCTCTTTTTCTTCAGTCACATCCCGCATCACGGTAATATGATCCGATACTTTACCTCCCGCGGTAATGACAGGCGAAACACTGCGCTCCGTCGTCATCAGTTTGCCATGTTTGTCTCTGATGATCACTTCACCCGTCCAGATTCGGTTGGATTCAACGGTATCGCATATACCGCGGAAAAATTCCTGATTGTGACAACCGCTACGCAGCAAGCCTTCAAGTTCGCCGGCAACCTCCGCCAACGTGTAACCGGTCATTTTCTCAAAGGCGGGGTTCACATATTCGATGCGAGCCTCATGATCGCTGATCATAATAGCTTCGGCGGTATGCTCGACAGCGGCAGCCAGCCGCCGCGTCCTGGTTTCAGCCTGGATCCGGCCGGTTACATCGCGCATCACCGTCATCAGTACGGGTGCGCCATCTCCGTCCGAAAATGGAATACCCTGCACTTCACCATAGAATTCACTGCCATCCATACGTAAGTTTTTCTGTAACATCAGTGGCGCTTCATGGCCCTGATCCGTTTCCCGTGCGATACGTTGGGCGATCTTCGGCCTTAAATCCGGGCACACCCGATCCAGCACCGGCGTACCAATGATATCGCCGGGCGAATCAGCGCCAAACAGGCGAACAGCAGCGGGATTACAATAAATCCATTTGCCATCGCAGTGGAGCCCCACGCCATCCGGGATCAGATCAAACAGCAAACGAAAACGTTTTTCACTATCCGCCAGCCTGACCGCGTCCTCATGGCGAGAAATCAGCAAGATCAGCACATAAAGCAGCATAAACGCACCCAGCGCCACCAGCATCAAACGGTTTTCATGGTTTTTCTTTACCTTCAGCGCAAAATAGCGATCGTAAGTTTTGGATATGCGGTTGATATTTTCCGGTATGCCGCTGGCTGTAGCCAGATCGATAGCGCCAATCGCCTTCTGACCATAGGCCATAATAATCCGGATATGATGATGAAGCTTGTCCAGGCCCAGCGATTGAATCGCTTTCATCTGCTTTTGAATCCTGTCCAAAGCCATGCGATTATCGGGAAATACCTGCCAATAGAAAATATCTTTAGTCAGCTTTACTAACTGTATTTCCAGTTTCGGCCGTTGTTCAATCAACCGGGCAGACAGGGTCGGCAAGTAACGGATTGAATTCGACAGGGTGCTAAAGGCGCTTTCAAACTGGTTCACGGATCTGCGTTGAATCCGGATGGACCGCGCCAGCATCCGCAGTTCTTCGCCGAACGCCTCCTCCGGCAATGCTTTTATCAGTTGCCGATGCGCCGCGCTTAAATGCTTCATTTCACTTGCCAGGGAATCAAAATTGGGAATCCGGTGGGTATAAATTTTCAGCATATCCAACCCGGTCAGGGTATCGGCGCGCCCCATTGCTCCCAACAGGCGATGAACCGTCTCAAGCCGATCGGGATCAAACGACTGTACATTGACCAGTAAACCAGCCAGAGCCACGAACATCAGCGCAATGACAAGCAGGTGAATTCTAAATGCAATGCGCTTCAACGGGTTACTCCAACTGCCTGATCAACCGTATGTTTGACTATTTTGGCAGCAGGGAAATTCAGTTGCGTCTTGTCTTGCGGCTCCAGGCTGTTTCCCTGATACTCACCGGGCAGAGTATACAAAAAACGAATGATGGATCGGATATCCTCATCGGGGATATGTCGGTCCAGTTGATATTTGGCCATCGTCCGAATTGTTTCCGCCAGTGATGTGTAACGTCCATGATGAAAATAAGGCGCGGTCAGCACGCTCAGACGTAGCGACGGCACTTTGAACCGGTGTTTATCCGTCAGGTCGCCGGTGACATTAAATCGCCCAAGCGCCGCCTTCGTTTCAGCCGCATTCCCCTTCGCTGGCGGATGATCGGAAAAATAACTATGCATTACGCCCAGCGTTTGAAACAGGTTTCCCCCGACATTACGTCCCTGGTGACAAGCTACGCAGCCATAGGCCTTGAATAACGCATAGCCATGTTTTTCGGCCGGAGTGATCGCTTCCTCATCGCCTCGCAGGTAGCGGTCAAAGCGTGAATTCGGCGTCAACAGGGTACGCTCGAATTCGGCAATCGAATGTTTGATACTACCGGGCGTGACGCCAGTGGCATATAGCCTGGCAAAGGCTTTACGGTACGTGGCATCCGCGCGCAGTTTCTTCACCACATCCGGCCAGTTTGAGGCCATTTCCACATGGCCGGTCACCGGTCCTTCAACCTGATCTTCCAGTGTTTCGGCGCGCCCATCCCAGAACTGGGCCGGATTCAATGCCGCATTGAACACGGTGGGAGAATTGATCGAACCCTCGCGCCCTTCCACGCCAAATGAATGATTTAAGCCATCCGCTCCGCCTTTGTCATTCAAATCGTGGCAATGCGCGCAGGATATCGAGTTGTCGGCCGATAACCGCGGGTCAAAAAAGAGTCTCTTGCCCAGCGCCGCCTTATCCTGATCCACTTGAATACTGGCAGGTAGCGGTTGCACCGGTTCAACAGCAAGATCCAGCGCCTGCGCGCCACCAGCCCACAGCAAGCTTCCCAGCAATAAAATATAATTCCCTGTCTTCATCCGCTTCCCCTCCTTTATATGAAGCATGCAGACTATATTGTGCCCGCTGTCGATCCGGGGGGATGGGTATCACCGATTACCCGCAGGACAGTTTCTTCATCATCCACCACCAGCACGGCGCCGCTTGCCTTTCCGGCCGGCGCTACGTCTTCCGGGCCGTTCCCTGTTTCGTCGAAGTCTTCCAATACCGGCAGCAACAGCTTGAAGGTCGTCCCCTTGCCCGGCTCGCTATACACCCTGAGCGCGCCGCTATGACCACGTACAATGCCCAATACCGCACTCATGCCCAATCCGCGACCGGTAAATTTGGTAGTAAAAAAAGGATCGAATATTTTCTGTATTGTTTCCGCATCCATGCCGCAGCCGGTGTCGGACACCTCCATAAACACATAGCGTCCCACGGGCAGCGTTTCAGGCGATATCGTGGTTGCCAGATATGCGTCATCGACATGCATCACCCCGGTGGAAAATGAAATCACGCCACTTTTGCTGCCAATCGCCTCATTGGCATTGGTGATCAGATTCAAAACGACCTGCTGCAATTGCGCTACATCCGCTTCTACTGTCGGCAGGTTTTCCGCCAGATGAAACTTGAGTATCACATTCCTGGCGATCGAAACACCCAGTAGTTTGGTAATATCCTTTACCATATCCGAAAGATTGATGGCCTTGGCCAGAAACCTTCCCTTGCCCGAATAGGCCAGCATCTGTTTGCATAGCTCCGCCGCGCGCTGGCTGGATTCCTCAATGCGCGCCAAATGTTCCGAAACTGGATTGGCGACATCCAGCTTCATCCGGCCCAACGCCGCATTGCCCATGATAGCGGTCAAAATATTGTTGAAATCGTGCGCGATGCCGCCGGCCAGCACGCCCAGTGATTCCAGACGCTGGGTATGTTCGATTTTCGATTGCGCCTGCCTCTGTTCGGTAACATCCGTGTCCACGCAGACGTGATATCGCACCTGACCGGCTTCCAGCACGGGCGCAATGCTGCGATCAATCGCATGCCGCACTCCATCCGCATGCACGAACTCAATATCCCCATGCCACGATTGACCCTGATTCAGTCTGGAAAAAATTTTCCTGTATGTCACATCATCTTTTTTTCCACCACGTATTTCCGCCGCCAGCCGCCCGATCAATTGATCGGGCGCCACGCCGGTCATGGTCGCAACCGCCGGATTGGCATACACAATTCTTCCCTCGTGATCAGTGATGAAAATACCCTCCGGAGTTTGCTCCACGGCGATTCTCAGACGTTCAATCTCCGCCTCCGCCTGCCTGCGCTTGCTTATATCGCGCACAACCACGCTGAAACGGCGTTGATGATCCTCCCTGAATTCGCTCACGGACAGTTCGCAGGGAAAGACGGTTCCATCCCTGCGCCGCCCCTGTATTTCCCGTCTGCGGTTGATCATATCATGGTGCTTGCCCGGCATCTTGTCCGCGACCCATTGTAAATGAGACGGGTGAATATCATCCGGCGCCAGCGTATGCAGGTCAAGCCTCCGCAATTCTTCCAGCGCATAACCGAACAGTCGCGCTGCCGCCGGATTGGCATGCTGGATGACGCCCTTATCGTTAATGGAAAAAATAGCATCGGGGATGGCATTCAGAAGCGACCTCATATGCGACCTCAGCGCCAGTTCTTTACGCGCCGCGACATTCGACTCGTCCAGCGCGGCCATTACCAGCACGCCGCCCTGCACCAGCGTGGCAATCACGCTCAACGCAATCACCATCAGGTGCGTATCCAGGCCTGCTTGCGGGCCGATCACGCCCGGTAACGCATAAAAATTTGCCGCCGCCATGCCGGTATAATGCATGGCGGATACGGCCAGTCCCATGATCACGGCGGCGGCCGCCTTAATGCCCATATCACTGAACACGCCGGTCATGCGCAGACGATTGGCAATCCATAATGCGGCGGAGGATGCGGCCACCGCTATCAGCACGGAGAGCGCAACGATCCACCCGTCGTAGGATATGGAAGCCGGCATCCGCATTGCCGCCATGCCGGTATAGTGCATGCCGGCAATACCCAGCCCCATCAACGTTCCCACGCCCGGCAAACGCAATCCCTTGAGATCGCCGCCCCGGCGCAGTGGAAGCACGCCCAGCGTGGTAAAGCCCGCGCCCACGCCCAGCGAGATCAGGGTGAGTGAAAGATCGTATCGGACAGGAACCGGCAATTTCAGCGCCAGCATGCCAATGAAATGCATGCTCCAGACGCCCACCCCCATGCTAACGCCAAACGCCAGTGACCAGAGATTGGCGCGGCACCCGCTCACCCCTGTGGCATGGATGCGCGGCACAGCCGTGAGCGCCACGAAGGAAGACACGATGGCGATGGTCACCGACAGCACGACAAGAGCGCCGTTATAGCTGGTGCTTAGCTCTGTCATCTTCTTTTTTGTTCAAGCAAACGAAACATGCGTCCGTCCTTACGTCATTCCCCTCTCTCATCACCGCAGCGAAGCAATCCGCCTTCTGTTCTTCGCTTCCACCCCGCGCTCGCCGATCAGTTGATTGTTTCCACGCCGTTTGGCGTGCCTATCAGCACGATATCCGCACCCTGATGCGAGAAAATACCGTTTGTCACCACCCCCGGCATGCTGTTCAATTCATCTTCCATGCTACGAGGATTAGCAATTCTCAGGCCATGAACATCTATGATAATATTGCCGTTATCCGTCGTGAACCCCTCGCGCAATACGGGCTTGCCCCCGAGTTTTACAGCCACGCCCGCGACCAGCTCGCGTGCCATCGGAATCACCTCGACGGGCAGTGGAAATTCGCCCAGATATTCGACTCGCTTCGTCTCATCTACAATACAGATAAACCGGTCACTGGCCGCGGCCGTAATCTTCTCGCGCGTTAACGCACCGCCGCCGCCCTTGGTCAGGTTCTTGCCGCTGTCGAACTCATCGGCGCCATCAATATATACCGACAACGAATCCACCTGCGTCAGCGCGTCATTCAAATCCAGCACCGGTATGCCGCCACCGAGCAAGCGCTCGGCGGTGGCTTTGGAACTGGCGACCGCGCCTTTGATCTTGCCTTTCATCGCCGCCAGCGCATCAATAAATATATTGGCCGTAGAGCCCGTGCCAACGCCGATAATGGCGCCCGTTTTGACATATTCCAGCGCTGCTTCGGCCACCTTCTGCTTCATTTCGTCCTGGGTCATCCTGTCCCTCCTTTGTATCAGGACGATATTAACCCAAAATCGGACAGGATTGAACTGCCGCGCGCAAGGCCGCGCGCTGGCGGCCCGCAAGATGGGAAAGATGCCGGGGTGGCTGCATTGATGCGGTATTCAAGTTAAGCTGCCGCCATGCCTCGACCGGACATTATTATCACCTGCCTGTTCGCCATTGGACTGGCCCAGGGCTGCTGGCTAACGCTCATCGCAGCCAGGTATCGCGTCCCATCCTCCCTGATACTCCGCACCCTGTGGTCATTCAGCGGCGTATGGGTGCTGTCCTGGCCGGCGTACAAGGATACCACCTCCATTTTTGCCGCCATAATTCTCTTCGCGGCGATGATCCTGCTGGTTTCAACGGTCAATCGTCCGATCCTCCGCCGGATTAAACTGGCATGGTCGGATGGCATGACATGGCCGTGTCCCATGGCGATGTTTTTAACCGCATTGGCCATCGCCGCCGCTTTTTCAACGCAATTTCCCGAATTCGGTTTTGGCGCCGCCCTGAGCATTTGCCTCGGCCTGCCGCTGGCCCACTGGCTGGACCGATCAGGCAGATTCAAACTGAAATTTCCCGCCAATCCGGCGCAAACCCTGCCGGGACATCTTGGTCTCATCGCCACCGTTATCATCACTTGCGGCTGGAGCCTGCATGTGTTCCATCAAATCGGCTGGTTCGAGTCGCTCACCGCAACCGCACTGGCCGGTATCGCCGCCTCCATGACGCGCGCACTGATTCCACATCCGTTCAATCTCCCCGGCATTGCTATCGCCATCGGAGGCGTGCTGTGGACGCTTTGAATATACGGATCCAACTGGCATTGGCTGAGGATGCCGCGATGATGGACTTGACGACACGGGCGACCATCGCACCTCGTCAACCCGGCGCTGCCACGCTGACCGCCAAGGCAAAGGGCGTAATTTCGGGTATTCAGGTCGCCCGGCGCGTCTTTGAGTCCGTGGATAAGAATATAACGCAGGCATGGGTAAGTCAGGACGGTGACGACGTGCATGCGAGTAGCATCATCTGCCGAATTTCAGGATCACTGCGCTCCCTGCTGGCCGCCGAACGTACGGCGCTGAATTTCCTGCAACACCTGTCGGGCATTGCCACCGCCACGCGCGCCTTTGTGGATGCCGTAACAGGCACGAATTGCGCCATTGCCGATACGCGCAAGACCACGCCGGGATTCAGATGTCTGGAAAAACAGGCCGTGCTGCATGGTGGCGGCGTCAACCATCGCATGGACCTGGCCAGCGGCATGCTGATCAAGGAAAATCACATTGCGGCGGCAGGATCCATCACCCGGGCACTCCGTCTGTGCCGCGAAACAGGAAGCGGCATATGGGTGGAAGTGGAATGCGAAACCATGGATGAAGTGTGCGAAAGCATCGCTGCCGGCCCGGATATTATTCTGCTGGACAATATGGCGCCGGAGGCGGTACGCGCCGCCCGTGCCGTCGTTCCCGCATCCATTCTTCTGGAGGCTTCCGGCAATATTACCTTGTCCAATGTCCGCGAATACGCCGAAACCGGCGTGGATCGGCTGGCCATCGGCGCCATCACTCATTCCGCCCCGGCGCTGGATATTTCCATGCGAGTTACCTCCGTATGATTAGCACGCGTGACGCTATCCTTGCACGTCTGACCAATACGGATACGCCCGTGTCCGGCGACGGGCTGGCGCGTGATCTGAATGTGAGCCGAACCGCCATCTGGAAACATATCCATACACTGAGACGAACAGGTATGCTTATCCGTGCGTACAAGGGGCGCGGCTACGTTCTCGAATCCGACGTGCTGATCCAGTCTCTGCTGGAGCAGCGGCTGAACACCCGCCTGCCAAGACCTCCATGCATCGTTCTGGACGAAGTGGATTCAACCAACGCCGAGGCGATGCGCCGGGCGAACGGCGGCGCGCGGGAAGGCCTGATTGTGCTCGCCAACAGGCAGACGGCGGGGCGCGGACGCCTCGGGCGTCACTGGCATACGTTTGAGGAACATGCGCTGGCCATGTCCGTACTGCTCAGGCCCGCGCTCTCCCCGGAGAAGGTTCCACAGATCTCCCTGCTTGCGGCCGTGGCCATTCATGATGCGCTTTCCCCGCTGGCGCCGGGCATCCGGATTAAATGGCCGAACGACATCCTCCACCATGGTAAAAAAATCGCCGGCATCCTCACCGAGATGCGTGCGGAACCGGGCCGCGTACAGGCCGTCGTGGTCGGTATGGGGATCAATGTGCGCACACCTGAACAGGGATGGCCGGAAGATATTACGGATATTGCCACCGATCTCTCCAGCGCCTCCGGGCGCGCCGTTTTGCGCATGGATATCGCCGCACGCATCCTTGAATCGCTGGAGAAGCATTATCTCGCATGGCTGAAGGACGGCTTCGCTCCCGTGCGGAAACAATGGTGGAAGGCGCATGCGTCGTGTGGAAAACCCGTGCGCATTTACGATGGCCTGCACTATATTGAAGGCATGGCCGAGGCGCTGGATGAAGATGGCGCCCTGTTGTTGCGCACCCGTACGGGCCTGCAAAGGATTGTTGCCGGCGATCTTGAACTGATGGAGAAAATCGTATCATGATTGCATCCCCCTTTTTTCTACTCGTGGATATTGGCAATACTTGCATGGCCTTCGGCCTGTATCGGGATGACACGCTGGCGGCCCATTGGCAATTATCCAGTGAAGCCAGCATGACCAGTGACGAGTTAGCTCTAAAGTTGGGTGGTCTGACCGTGAGGAAACAATGGGGTCAGGTCCTGAATAGCGCACCGTCCGGATCATCTTCTGATTTGGAAGATAAGAAAGGGGGCCGTTTACTTTCTTCCACGGCACGATCGAAGTCCGGGAAAGGTGACGTTCCCCCCCCCTTACAGGGCATTCTGGCAGCCAGCGTTGTGCCGCATCTGGATGACGTATTGAAGGAAGCATGCCGCAAGGTTTTTGACGCCGCCCCCATTTTTGTCGGAACTGGCGAGATTAAAACCGGCATGGCCGTAGACTACAAAAACCCGCGCGAGGTTGGCGCGGATCGCATTGCCAATGCCGTGGCCGCACGCGAACAATTCGGTAGCCCTGTTATCGTCATGGATTGCGGCACTGCCACCACTTTCGACATCGTCTCCCCTGAAGGACATTACGCCGGAGGACTCATTCTACCGGGCATGGAACTGGCGCTGGCCGCACTGTGCCGGCGCGCCGCCAGACTGCCGGAAGTTTCCTTTGGCGAAGCGGACACCCTCATCGGCCGGGACACAGTGAGCAGCATGCAGGCAGGCAGTTACTGGGGGGCAGTGGAAGCATTGATCGGCATCATCCGCAAACTGCATGCGCTCGCCGGTTATGCGGATGCACCGGTGATTGCCACGGGCGGACAGGCAGCGCCAATCATTAAAGATGTCCCGTGCATCACCGAATACCGGCCACGCCTCGCCCTCGAAGGCCTGTTGCTATTGGCAAAACGCCATTTCACTCAGACTCATGGGTAATAATATTGCGTCATTCATCCTGCTTGTTCTGCTAACATGGCTCGCATGGACAAGCTGGCAGCCTCCGGAAATCACCCCGAACACCCGGCAAGCGAGATACTCGATACCCGAACGGACAGGTGCCGCACCTGCCCTCTGGCGCGTAGTTACGCGCCGGATGGTCTGGAAGAAAGCGGCCGAGGCCATGTATAAGCGCCTGGAAGAGAGCGGCTTGCGCGTTATCACCCTTAGTCGCAAAGAGGATGTCGAACTGTATGCCTTCGATGATGCGCGCACCTTTACCAAACACGAAGAGGCGGTCCGCGCCAGGAAAATATGGGAGAAGTATGGATTTGAAGCCAGCATCATCAAGCCGGATAAGCACTTCGGGGTGGCGCTGGGGCGCTTGTATCTGTCCGCCTATGCCAGACAGTTGCAGACAAAACTAAGAAAAAGCGGTATGAAATTCCGTTATGCGCGCCGTATGGTCCATATCCCGACATGGCGATTTACGTTTCCTGCCGCATCCCATGCCGAGGCGGAGAAACTATGGCGGAAGATTCAATCACTGGGAGTCGCCGATCCGGCGCTCAGGCCGGAAACGCAGTCAAAATTTCCGGACGGCCGCCGTACGGTGCGCGAATAGACCTCAATAGCGCCAGCGCGGTAACCTCCCGCCTTCGGCACACGCAGGTGCCGGGCGTAAAGGGCGTCAAAATGTTTCAGTTCACCCGGGCTTTGTTCAACGGGGGGATCATGCGTGGACCTGCTATAATGGCGATCAAGCTATGAAGGAAGACGCGCATACGGTCAAGAGCCTGAAAAGACTGTTCACCAACTTCACCTTTATGATGGTTATGAGGTTGGTTACCGCCGTGCTTTCTTTCCTTCTTATCCTGTATATTGCCCGATATTGGGGAGCAGCTTATCTGGGCAAGTTTTCAATATTATTTGCCGTTTTTTTATTTTTTCAACAAATGCCCCTGCTGGGTTTGCACGTCGCCATCATTCGGGATGTGGCGGCGGATCCCGATAATTATCGGACTACAGCCGTCAACGCCCTTGTTATCGCGATGTGCGTTTCCCTCTTTTTATTCGTGATAATCGGGTTGGGCGGAGGATTTGTTTATCGCGATGCGCAGGATGTTCACTCCGCCTTATGGCTGATTGCCGCGTCAATATTTCCAACCTCCCTGATTGTTGTGATTGAATCCGTCCTGATTGGCCTTGAGAAAACCAAAGCCGTTGCAATATTCAACATTGGCGAGAATCTGATCAGGACGGTGCCAAGTATTATCGCTGTTTTTCTGGGCTATGGGCTGACGAGCATCTTCGTTATTTTTGTCACTGGCAGACTAATCATGGCCTCTGCCTATTTGAATTACGCGGGGTTTTATAATGTTTTCAGAGTGCCCGTAAATCAAATACGATTTTTAACCATTCGGAATTATATTAAACTGATCCCGGTTTTTTTCGGGATACTCGCTTTTTCGGTTCTCATTGAGCGACTGGATTTTTTTATGCTTTCAATGTTTGCCGACTTCAAGGTGGTAGGGCTGTATTCAGCGCCTTACAAAATATATGAATTGGGCCTGATGGTTCCATCGCTGATGATGGTCATCCTGATTCCCGTGTTTTCATCCTGTTTCAATCGATCCATATCTGATTTTCACAGGCTTATGAAGAATGTCTTTCTTTTTATTCTGATAGGCTGGACGCCCTTTATCATTATTTTCAGTTACCATGCACCACTCTTTATGAGTTTTTTTGGTCACGAATATCAACATACCGGTATTGTGCTTCAATTGCTTATATCCGGTATCGTCTTTGTCGGATTCGGGCAGTT
Organism: uncultured Zetaproteobacteria bacterium; assembly: GCA_964407235.1. Taxonomy (GTDB): domain Bacteria; phylum Pseudomonadota; class Zetaproteobacteria; order Mariprofundales; family Mariprofundaceae; genus JAUZQZ01. The sequence continues at coordinate 12,534 of CAYOUW010000049.1, forward strand.
ATTTTCCGTTGGATTGTTCATCAGTCATAATCAGCACATCGAACTGAAGGTGCTGGCGCTTGCATGCGCCATTTACGCACTCTTGCTATTCATCTTTATTCCCTTATGGGGCGCCGTGGGAGCCGCAATCGCCACGCTGATCGAGGCCATTGCGCACCCCCTGATCGTTTACCCGATGGCCCGATCATCCCTGGCCATTCATGGTTATGCGCTCCCGGTATTCAAAACGGCCGTGGCTGCCGGAGGTCTGGCCCTGTCCATGTATGTATTTCAACCATTACTTGGTTTCTTTAACATTGTACCGGGAATTGTAATCTATCTGCTTGTTATTATCGCGAGCAAAGCGGTTCCAGTCAGTGATATCAGAAATCTGTTTACCGTAGCCCTTGAAAGAGGAGCAGCAAGCGAATGAAGATCCTGCATATCGATCCCGATGATATAGACAATCCCATGAGTGGGGGCGGACCGGTAAGAACTTACGAGATTTATCGGCGTCTGGCCAGGCGTCATGAAATTACAGTGCTAACCCCGACGTTTTCCGGTTCGACGCCTGAAGTGATCCGCGATGGCATACGATACGTGCGAATCGGGCGAAGGGTGGGAAACCACGGCGGTTCCCATCATATCACCTTTCTTCTGGGGTTACCGAAAGCATTGAAACGTTTTGACTATGATCTTCTGGTGGAGGACTTCATGCCACCCATGTCCGTGACATTCAACCCTTTCTGGAATAAAAAACCCATGATCGCCTCGGTGCAGTGGTTTCATGCGAAGGTGGTTTCCAGGCAATTGAAGTTCCCCTTTTTTCTGGGGGAGCGCTATGGTATCCGTTGGTACGACAATTTCGTGGTGTTAACCGAGTCCATGAAGAAGCGGATAACGGACCGGTGTCCAAACGCCAGGTGTGAGGTGATTCCAAATGCGGTGGATGCCTGTTTATTTGAAGCGTCACCGAACTTCGGGGATTATATCCTTTACATTGGCGGTATCGACTTTCCCTTGAAAGGCGTTGATTTATTACTCCGTGCATATGCCATGATTCCGGAGGAGGAGCGGTCTCCGCTGATCCTGGCGGGTCATGGATGCGAATGGGGCGGGTTTCATGAACTGATACGTTCCCTGGAACTTGCCTCGTGGGTTAAGGCAACAGGAAAAGTTGGCAAAGCCGAGCGAAACAAATTGCTCTCGGATTGTCGTTTTGTGTGCGTTCCTTCAAGGAGGGAGACGTTTGGCATGGTGATACTGGAGTCCTGCGCCAGCGCCAGGCCGGTTGTGCTTTTCGATTATCCGCCGATGAATGAGGTTGCTTCCAGAAGAGGCTGTTTGTTTGCTGAACCGTTCAGTGTTGAGTCATATTCAAAAAAAATGCGCCAGATGCTACACTATACCAGGGAGCAGATTTTCAGTCTTGGTGAAGAATGCCGCAAGTGGGGACGTCAATACG
>CAYOUW010000050.1:0-9013 GCA_964407235.1 uncultured Zetaproteobacteria bacterium
AGACTTAACAAGCGATCTCGTAGGGCGAGAAAGTCTGGCCGGGAGATCGCATGGTTATTGATTCTTTTGGCATCATAAGGCGCGAGATCAAGATGAATGGCGGCCAATGTTGTGGCCGTGCCCGCCGTGCCGACAAGGGATGCGGGAATACGGTTATCCCCCCAGTGTTGTTCAACATCGTCCAGATGCCGGTTGCAGACGGAGAGCATGGCAGCGTAATCCCCGGCGCTTGGAGGATCGCTGTTTAAAAATTCCTCGACCAGGCGCACCACGCCCAGTTTACAACTGACGGCATCTTGCAAAGGGCTATTTCCGGATCGAATGAATTCGGTGCTTCCGCCGCCAATATCAAACAACAGCATATTGTTGCGCGTATCACTCTTCAGGACTGCCATTGCGCCCTGGAGTGACATGGAAGCCTCGGTCCCGCCATCAATGATGCGTATATGAAGTCCGGTTTCCCGCCTGATGCGGCGGCTGAATTCCTTTCCGTTTTTCGCATCACGCATGGCGGCGGTGGCGACGGCATGAGCCTCCTCCGGTCTGATGCCATGGTCGGTGATTATTTCGGCAAATTCCTTCAGCGTCGTGATGGCGCGATGCATGCCTGCTCCGGACAGCCTTCCCCTGCGGTGCAGCCCTTCCCCAAGGCGGACGATACGATGGGCGTAATGCACCGTTTCCCAGGGCGCTGCGGCTGGTTTGCCCTCAGCAGGCCGGGCAATCAGCAGACGGAAAGTGTTGGAGCCAACATCAATCGCGGCGTGCAGCATGGATGAATAGTTTCAGTCCGGTTTATGCTTCTTGGACAGATCAACGTAATGAAGGGCGGATGCAAGAAGAAAATCATGTTCCGCATCAGTCAGCTCCCGTCGCTCCCGTGCCGGAACCCCGGCATACAGATAACCGCCGCGTAACACCTTTCGTTCCGGCACAAGGGCGCCCGCGGCCAGAAAACAGCCTTCTTCGAGGACGCATTGATCCATGAGAATTGCGCCCATGCCAACCAGACAGCGGTTCTGAACCTCGCAGCCATGCAGAATAACGCGGTGTCCAACGGTCACGTCATTGCCGACAACACAGGGGGTGACGCCCTCGCTTGTATGGATAATGGTATGGTCCTGGATATTACTGCGTGCGCCAATCCTGATGTCGCGCAGGTCGCCGCGCAGTACGCACTGGTACCAGATGCTTGAATCCGTGCCGATTGTTACGTGACCCATCACCTCAGCCGAAGTTGCGACGAAGACCGAGGCATCAACCTCCGGTTGCCAGTGCAGGTAAGGAGTAATCATGGAGAAAATTACGCAGTCTGGGGTGAATGATCCACGCTGCCAGCGACTGCATTTGCTTTGGCGGTTTTTTTGACTCGCTCTTTATCCTCAATACGGTGACACCTTCCGTTGACGGCCGCACCTTCCGCAAGCGTCACCAGGCTATATTCCACGTCGCCGTTGAGCTTGCCCGTTGGGCCGATTTTCAGGCTTTTGCTGGCCCGGACATTGCCGTGAACGGTGCCGTGCAGTAGCAGATTGGGTACATCGACTTCTCCTGTAATTTGGGCTGATTCGCTCAGGATTAGCGTGCCATCGTCGGTGGATCGAATATTGCCTTCGAATTTCCCGTCAATACGCAAGGCACCCTCAAAATCGAGTTCACCATGAAAGTGTGCGTGCTTGCCAATCAGCGTGTCAATATGCTGGTTCTCGGAGCTGGTTGGGGCAACGGTGTTTTTGTGTCTCATGTTGTGTCTCCCTGTATTTTAATTTCAGTTCGCTCGCGTTCCTTCCCCTGGCGGTTCAGGTGGATAATCAGGAGATGATCGGGCCGCCAGTTTTGCTTCCATGCATAGTTTCCATGCAGAAAGGTATGGGTTTTCATGAGGTAAGGCAAATCCGGATCATCCTTTCCGAGATGAAGGATGGCCTCTTTTCCGTCACTATTGCTCGCGATGAGGCGCAGGCTGCCGGATACGCTGCGTGGATAGTTTCCACTTTTGACGATGACAATATCATAGGCGAGGATCGCCGGGCTGATCCAGCGGGCCGTTGCCCGAAGGATACGGATTCCACCGGATTTTCGCGCCCCCAGAATGCTTTCATAGACGCGTATGCGTTGCGTCAGGGCGCCGGTGTGTTGTTCTGTTTTTCTCAGTTCTGTTCTGAGTGCGTTGATTTGTGCATCTCTGAGGCTTAATTCACCTTCAATTTCATCCAGTTTTGCTTGCGTATCATGTAATCGTTGTAACGGGTCATAACGGGAAGGAGGCGGAGGCGCATGATGCGGCAGAAGAAGCCAGCTTGCGCCGCTACCCGCCAACATCAGAATCAGCATCAGGAAAAGAATGCGCCCAATGCTGATGCTGAAATGGCGGACAGCCTTGCCTCCATGGGGTTTCAGAACCATGATCTGAAACGGTTGGCGAAGCATCCTGGCGAGCCGCCGCAATGGCACCATGCGTTACGGCCAGAGCGCGGATACAGGCAACCCCAGTGATTCTTCCCATCCGAACATGAGATTGGCGTTCTGAACGGCTTGCCCGGCGGCGCCCTTGATAAGATTATCCAGACAACTGACCACCACGGCAGTGTTTGTTCCGGTGACGCATAAGCCGATATCGCAGCAATTACTACCGTTCACGGCCTTGGTCGAGGGCAGTAATCCCTCCGCTAATATTCGCACAAAGGGTTCATCCTTAAAGGTTTGTTCAAGGATGGCATGCCAGCGTTCCGGTTGTTGTCCGGAAAGATGGAGGGTCGTGAGCATGCCCCGTGTCATGGGTAGAACATGCGGGACGAACTGTACGGATACGGCCCGTCCCGAAAAGTATTCGGCCCATTCCTCCATTTCCCACGCATGCCGATGCCTCGGCAGTCCATAGGCGTACACGCCTTCGTTCATCTCACAATACAGTAACTCTGTTTTTGCACCTCGGCCCGCGCCGGATGCGCCTGACTTGGAATCTACAATAACGCGGCCGGTATCCAGCATGCCCGCTTTCAGCAGGGGCGCCAGCGGCAGCAGGGCGGACGTGGGATAGCAGCCCGGATTGGCCACCAGCCTTGTCCTGGATATGTTGGTTCTGAAAAATTCGGTCAGGCCAAATACGGCCTCTTCCAATAGTTCCGGGCAAGGATGATCGAGGCCATACGCGGATCGATAGGTCTCGGCATGCCGGTGCCGGAAATCAGCGGAGAGATCGACCACTTTTTTTCCAATATCCAACATATTTTTTACGCGCTGCGCCGCTGCGCCATGTGGTAGCGCCGTAAACACCAGTTGAACGTTATCCGGAAGCGCCGCGTCGGCGTTTGCCAGTTTCATCTCCGCCGCACTGCCACCGATGCCGGGCAATACGTCGGATACTTTCCTTCCCGCTTGCGAATGGGCGGCAAGATGTCCAATGGTAAAATGTGGATGACCCTCGATGAGACGAATCAGCTCGCCTCCGGCATAACCGGTCGCGCCCAGAATCGCAATGGATACGTTCATCATTTGACCATACTAATATTTTTACAAATAAAGTCACATGTGGAGCCCCGCGGACAGTTCGGATCAAGGCGCCCATGAATGGGCGCGCAAATCAAGGGCTTGCAGCGTAAGTTATCGATTGGTAAGAAAAGTGAAAATCGTACTTTTCACTTTCCGTGGAGTAAAAAGGCCATGGACGAGCTTTTTACGACTTCATCATGGTATCAGCGCTTGGAGAACTGCGGCGCTTTTCTTGCCTTATGCAGGCCGTATTTCTTGCGTTCCACCTTGCGTGCATCACGTGTGAGCATGCTTGCCAGCTTAAGCTGCGGGCGCAAACCGGCGTCATACTCGAGGAGTGCGCGGGCGAGGCCATGGCGAATTGCGCCTGCCTGACCGCTGATACCGCCGCCGTGCACCTTGACCCGTACATTCAGGCGCCCTGATAATTGAGTCAACGCCAGGGGTGAAAGAGCATGTTGGCGGACGATCTCTACCGGAAAATAGTTGCTAACATCGCGGCCATTAACCTCAACCTTGCCACTGCCGGGTTGAATCATAACGCAGGCCACACTGCTTTTGCGGCGTCCCGTGCCGCGATACATGGATTCTGCCATCTGTTGGTCCCTCGCTTTTAGTCCAGGTTCAGGGGTTTGGGCTGCTGCGCCGCATGCGGGTGCCTGTCACCTGCATAAACATTCATTTTCCTGATTATTTTTCGGCCCAGTGAATTTTTCGGCAGCATGCCCTTGACCGCGGCTTCAATAATGCGCTCCGGATGCTTCTCGCGCTGCTTTTCCAGCGTGATACTTCTCAAACCGCCCGGATACCCTGAGTGTCTGTAATAGGTTTTCTGTGTTTCCTTGCGCCCGGTTGTGCGAATTTTTTCCGCATTAATGATCACCACATGATCGCCGCAATCAGCGTGAGGCGTGTATTGCGGACGGTGTTTACCGCGAAGAATGGTGGCGACTCTGCTTGCCAGGCGGCCAAGGACAAGATCCCTGGCATCAATGACATACCAGTCGCGTTCAATACTGCCGGGACGATAGGTCCAAGTACGCATGCATATTACTCCATTACCAAGCCACGCAATGGGCCGTTTTTCAAGAGGCGGCGGAGTATAAGCCCCGGTGCCAGGATGTCAAAACCTTTCGGCGGCGTTGTTGACGGGCCGGGTACACATCGGGAAATTACCGGGAGGCTTGAAACGCCGGGCGGAGGCCCCTACAGATGAAGCAGGGTGGTATGTTATGGTTAGTGGGCGTGGACAATGTTTGACGAAGTCGCAAAAGGCCGTCCATGGCCTTTTCACTTTCCTGAATGCAGGTTGGCGCACCGGGAGTCAGGGGATCGAAGCGTGTTGTACCGGATTATGGGCAAGCGTACCGATTGTGGATAGTACGGCCGAACGGGTGAACCAAAGACTGGGAGCGATGAATTGATCAAAAAAATAAAGCAGAAAAAACAGACGCAAGCAGTGGAGACCGGCGAAACGGATCCGGGCGCAGCGGGCAAGTCCGAAGCCGAAGAGCAAAGCCGGGAAGGAGAATCGGCCGATGCCTTGCAGGGTGCGCGGGATCAAATTGCCGATTTGAAGGATAAGCTGCTGCGCGCGCATGCGGAAATGGATAATTTGCGTAAGCGAAGCCAGCGGGAGGTTGCGGATGCGCACAAATTTGGCGTTGAGAAGTTTGCCGCGGCCCTGCTCGATGTGGTGGACAATCTGGAACGGGCGCTGAGTGTCGAACACGGTAATGAAACGGGGTTGCGGGAAGGCGTGCGGCTGACGCTGGATAGTTGGCACGGCATGATGAAGAAGTTTGAGGTGGAGCGGATTGACGCAGTAGGAGAAGCCTTTGACCCGCATCGGCATGAGGCGCTGTCGCAAATGCCTTCGGATGAACCGGAGGGGGTGGTGATTGGCCAGCATGTGGCGGGATATACATTGCATGGGCGCTTGATACGTCCGGCAAAAGTGTTGGTGTCCGCGGGCTCCGGCGATGGCGGCGATCAGGAACAGGCCGGACGTGACGGGGGTTGAAATAACTACGGCACACCCCCACAAAGTCTGGGAGTATCCAGGATAGCTTGGACTATTCATGAATCGCCGTGATGATCGCGCCGATTCATGAACAGTCCGGGCTGGTAATGAACAGTCGGAACAAGTTTTGAAACAATGGAGAGATAACAATGGCAAAAATAATCGGTATTGATCTGGGCACCACAAACTCATGCGTGGCCGTGATGGAAGGTGACAAGGCCAAGGTGATTCCCAACAGCGAGGGTGATAATACTACGCCGTCCGTTGTGGCCTTCACCAAGGACGGCGAACGTTTGGTCGGCGCTCCGGCCAAGCGTCAAATGGTAACCAATCCGGACAAGACGTTTTATGCAGTCAAACGCCTGATTGGGCGCAAGGCGGATGCAAAGGAAACGGAACATCACAAGTCTCTGGTGTCCTACCCTGTGGTGGCTGCCGATAATGGTGATGCATGGGTTGAGGTCGATGGCAAGAAAATGAGTCCGCAGGAAATTTCCGCTATCACATTACAGAAGATGAAACAGTCCGCCGAAGATTATCTGGGTGAGAAGGTAACGGATGCGGTGATTACCGTGCCCGCTTATTTCAACGATTCACAGCGTCAGGCGACCAAGGATGCGGGCGCGATCGCCGGTCTGAATGTACAGCGTATCATCAACGAGCCGACAGCGGCGGCGCTGGCCTATGGTCTGGACAAGACCGAAGAGAATCATCTGATTGCAGTTTACGACCTGGGTGGCGGTACCTTCGATATTTCTATTCTCGAGATTGGTGATGGCGTGTTCGAGGTAAAAGCGACCAACGGCGACACCTTCCTGGGCGGCGAAGATTTCGATCAGCGTGTGATCCAGTATCTGGCTGATGAGTTCAAAAAGGAACACGGCGTTGATTTGACGACCGACAAGCTGGCTCTACAGCGCCTGAAAGAGGCAGCCGAGAAGGCCAAGATTGAATTGTCCAGCGGGCAGCAGACCGAGGTGAACCTTCCGTTCATTACGGCCGATGCATCCGGGCCCAAGCATTTGCTGATCAAGCTGACGCGCGCCAAGTTCGAGAGTTTGGTATCCGATCTGGTTGATCGTACCATCGCGCCGTGCAAACAGGCATTGAAGGATGCGGGCGTGAAGGCCGCGGACATTCATGAAGCGGTGTTGGTGGGCGGTCAGACACGTATGCCGCTGGTGCAGCAGAAGGTCGCTGAATTCTTTGGCCGTGATCCGCACAAGGGCGTGAATCCGGATGAAGTCGTGGCAATTGGCGCAGCCATTCAGGGTGCGGTGTTGACCGGTGATGTGACCGATGTTTTGTTGCTGGATGTAACGCCGCTTTCGCTGGGGATTGAGGTGGAAGGAGGCATCTTCAACAGGATCATCGAAAAGAACACGACGATTCCGACCAAGAAGAGCCAGGTCTATACCACGGCTGCCGATAACCAGACCGCAGTCACTATCAAAGTGGCGCAGGGCGAGCGCGATATTTTCTCGGCCAATAAGCAGTTGGGTCTTTTCAATCTCGAAGGCATTGCTCCGGCATCGCGCGGTATGCCGCAGATCGAGGTGGCCTTCGATATTGATGCCAATGGCATCATCCATGTGCATGCCAAGGACAAAGGAACAGGTAAGGAAACCTCTATTCGTATTGAATCCGGTTCAGGCTTGTCCGAGGATGAAATTGAAAAGATGAAGAAGGATGCCGAGGCGCATGCCGAGGAGGACAAGCAACAGAAGGAAGTTATCGAGACCCGCAATCGTGCCGATGCACTGGTGTATTCCACCGAGAAGTCGCTGAAAGAATATGGCGATAAGGTGGATGCGGGCACCCGTAAATCTATTGAGGATGCGCTGGCTGAATTGAAGAAGGCGCTGGAAGGCGGCGATAGCGAGGCCATCAGGAAAGCCGAAGAGGATCTGGCGCAGAAGTCACAGAAGCTTGGTGAAGAGATTTACAAGCAGATGCAGGCCGAGGCTGCGTCCTCTGCCGCGCCGGAAGGCGGCGGGAAGCCGGGTGATTCGGGTAATCAGGCCAAGGATGCCGAGGTGGTGGATGCCGAGGTTGTCGACGACAAGAAATAAGCCAACAGGCGGATTTCAGCCTTCGTATCGCGTGACCTTTGAGCCAATTGCAAAACTCGGGGTGGATGAGCGGCGATCCCGCTTTGAGTCAATTTTCGGGATGGAATGAGGTGCATGGTGGTTCCATGGACTGAAATTTCAGCCCGGAAATGGGCCAAAGTGGGGAAGCTGATCGCCGCTCATGAGTTTTGCAATTGGCTCCTTTATCTCAGGGTTTCGTGATGCGGAGGCTGTTGGCGTTTTATGAATAATCCGGGATAGCGAGGTAACCGACCGGAAAAGGAGACAGGGTGCCGACAAAACGTGATTACTACGAAATTCTCGGTATAAAGAAAGACGCGGACATCAATACGATTAAACGCGCCTACCGTAAACTGGCCATGAAATATCATCCGGATCGGAACAGGGGTGATGATGGAGCGGAGGAGAAATTCCGTGAAGTTACGGAAGCCTATGAGGTGCTGTCCGATACGGATAAGCGCGCCCGCTACGATCAGTACGGTCATGCCGGCGTTGATGATCAGATGAATGACTTCTGGGCGCGCGGCGGCTTCCAGGAATCACAGGCATTCCGCGATTTTGGTGATGTATTTGGCGATGTGTTCGGTGATATCTTTGGTTTTAGCGGTGGCGGTGGCCGAGCCAGCCGTGGTGCGGATTTGCGTTATCAACTGGATATGAGTCTGGAGGATGCGGCCAATGGCCGTGAGGTGGAACTGGATATTCCCAGCCACGTCGCTTGTGGAACCTGTCATGGAAGCGGGGCGCGTCCGGGCACTCATCCTGTCCCCTGCCGCACTTGCGGCGGTCATGGACAGGTGCAGATGCAACAGGGGTTTTTTACCGTTCGGCGCACTTGTCCGGAATGCCAGGGGCAGGGAACCAGGATTGATTCCCCCTGTGTCGAGTGTGGCGGATCGGGGCGTGTACGTAAAACCAGAAAACTGAAAGTGCGTATTCCGCCGGGAGTTTATGATGGCGCACAGGTGCGTGTAGGCGGTGAAGGGGAAGTGGGCATGCAGGGCGCCCCGACAGGGGATCTGTACATTGTTATCCGTCTGAAAAAGCACGCGATATTTGAACGCGATGGCGCGGATTTGCACTGTAATATGCCCATTACCTTTCCCCAGGCCTCGCTGGGCTCGGAAGTGGATGCGCCGACCCTGAGCGGCCGGATAAAAATCCGGATTCCGTCTGGCACGGAAAGCGGAAAGGTGTTCCGGCTACGCGGTAAGGGGGTTCCGGATATCCGTGTGAATCAGACCGGCGATCTGTATGTGCGCGTACACGTGGTCGTTCCCGGGAAACTGAGCAGGAAGCAGGAACATTTGTTGCGCGACTTTGCGGCGGAGACAGGGGATGAGGTTTATCCCGAACGCACATCTTTTCTGGATAAAGCCAAGAGGTTTTGGGACGAGCTGGCGAG
>CAYOUW010000050.1:9113-13887 GCA_964407235.1 uncultured Zetaproteobacteria bacterium
CCGAACGCACATCTTTTCTGGATAAAGCCAAGAGGTTTTGGGACGAGCTGGCGAGAGAAGTCAAGTCATGATGCAAGTTATTATAACGGGTGCATCCGGTCGCATGGGACGCATGCTGGTGCGCGCTATCGCTGAATCCGAAGATGCGGAACTGGCGGGGGCGATCGAGCGCCCCGGGTCCGGTTTTATTGGCGGAGATGCAGGCAAGGCGGCCGGTATCGGCGCGCTGGGAGTGACGCTCACTGATGATATTTCCTCGCTTCCGCAAGCTGATGTGCTGATTGATTTTACTGCGCCGGAAGCTTCGGTGGAGCATGCCGAATTCGTAGCCATGCATGGTATGCGCATGGTGATTGGCACCACGGGACATTCCGTGCAGCAGTTGGGGGATTTACGTCATACATTGATTGAGCGCCCGGCGGTGATGGCGGCTAATTATTCAGTTGGGGTCAATCTGGCGCTACAATTGATTCGCCAGGCGTCACAGGTTCTGGGTCCGGAATATGATGCGGAAATCTTTGAGGCGCACCATAAACACAAGGTAGACGCACCATCAGGCACCGCGCTGGCAATGGGACGAACCCTTGCCTGGGGTCGGGGCGTGGGCTTCGATAAAGTCGCGGTATTTTCGCGCGAAGGCATTACTGGCGAACGTGAGGCTGGCAGTATCGGCTTTTCCGTCATGCGTGCAGGAAGTATTGTTGGCGAACACAAGGCGATGTTTGTGTCCGATGAAGAGCGTATTGAAATCGGGCATGTGGCCAGTGACCGTATGGTCTTTGCCAAAGGCGCCATGCGCGCCGCGCACTGGCTGATGGATCAGCGTGCCGGATGGTACGGCATGGAACATGTGCTTAATTTGGACGGTTAATGGTTAAACTTTTTGGTATCAGAAATTGCGATACCATGAAAAAATACCCTCGAAGTATCTGCATTCTCGTCAGGTGGAACCGGCCCCGTTTTCCAGTCGTGCGACAAATTCCTGTAATGAAATTCCACAAGCGTGGAAAATATCCTGTAGCTCCAAAATATCCAGACGGCGCTCTCCCAACTCATACTTACTGATATAGCTCTGCGGTCTATTCAAAAGCATTGCAAGTTTCTTCTGGGTCAACGCGTGATCCACGCGCGTTTTTCGCAGATGAGAGAGCAAGGCTTCATGTCTCGCCGACCACTGATGTTTTCCCATTCTGGCAACATAAGAGGATATTGACAATAACCCATATCGGGATATTATTGGCTTGAGTGTGTTGGGAGGTGGTATATGAAAAAAGTGGGCAGGATTGCTATTTCACCGATTTTTATTGGTCTTCTCGTTGCTGGATTGTGTTCGGCATGTGGTGGCGGAGGTGGGGGTGCGGCAGTGGCTCCGGCCACCAGAACCATTACCGTCGCACTTAAAGATGTACTTGGTAACGCCGTTGCCAAGGTGTTGGTACAACTCGATCAGAGCGGTGCGACAGCCACCACTAATGCCAGCGGTGTCGCCACATTTACTGGAGCGACCACTGGCGCGCACGATATTCATATATTTCCGGCTGTCGGGTCGGGATTTCAATGGGAGAGCATCTACCAGACCACCACCAGTGCGGTTCAATGGCAGATGAGCAAGAATGCCACCAGCTATGTTGAATTCAGCGGATCAATAGCCAACCTTACAGCAGGAAGTACCCTGCACCTTCTCCTCGAAGACGCGACAACCGGGCAAGGGTTTGATCACTCCTGCACAGTAACTGGCGCAACGTATACTTGCTCATTGCCGGCAAGCGGCGTCTCCATCGGCTCAAAAAGAAGCTTTAATCTGTGGGCGCTGGAATCTGATGTTAACGGCGATGTAACGGATGGTAAAAAACTACAGGATAAGGCCACTTACACTGTCACCACGACAGCCCAGGGTGGAGCAGCGGTGACGCAGAATGTAACGTTACACGCCGTTACACTGCCCGTCTCGAACCTGCTCATCATTAACACGGTCACACCACCTGCTGGTGTGATTCCCCAATATATACTGGGATTTATGCCGCTGCCTTCCAATGCGCTGATAGGTTCATCAGCAGCATTTGGTTCGCCCATTATTGCCTACAATCCATTTCCTGCCGGAAGCAACGTATGGGCCGTTGTCGGTGGCCAGACTACCGGAGCGACATGGGTACGTCTCACCAAGTCCACACCGGGAGCGACCCTCGCCGCCGTAACCAGTAGCTTTACCAGTCTGCCAGCCATTGCCGCTCAGAATGCGGGAGGAGTGGTCAACCATTCGATCATATTTACGCCAGCCCATGGCACTTTTACGGGCCAGTCTCTGGAAATCGAAAATAACGCGGCTACGAAAACACTATGGAATATAAGCACACCTCCTTCCATCACCTCGGTTACGTTGCCAACCATTCCATCAGCCGTCACGCCAGTTCTGACCAACGGGGTCGTATACAAAATGCAGTTAACCGGCGCGAAAACAGGCAATGTGACCTTTGAGCAAAGTGTCGCAGGCAAATATGACCCTACCCTTTCGAGTTATTCCGACGTGGAGTTGGTTCTTTCTCCGACAGTGGCTTTCACAAGATAGTCGAGTTCCCTCTTCTTTCCCGGGCGGCCAGGAAAAAAGTAAAGGAGGCCGTCCGAAGTATCGGTCTTAATCTTCATCAGGCAGTGCGGAAACGGCACAAAATAAAACACGTATTTCTTGATTCATCTGCGGATTCGGTGAGAATTCCGGCGTATGCAGCATCAGCGGTTATTTCTCAACGGGCCGGCGGGGCGTTTGCAGGCGCTGTACCGGCCGCTGGATAAACCATGCGCTCTGGTTTTAGTATGCCATCCACATCCACAATACGGCGGAACCATGCACAACAAGGTGGTCTATTGGATGGCACGGGCCTTCGAGGACAGGAGATGTAGCGTGTTGCGTTTCAATTTCAGGGGCGTGGAGCAAAGCGAGGGCATTTGGGACGAGGGCCGGGGTGAAGCGGATGATGCGGCCCGGGCACTGAACTGGTTGAACGCTCAGGCTCCGGATGCGCCGCTGTGGCTGGCCGGTTTTTCCTTTGGTTGCTATGCGGGATTGCAGGCAGCGCGCAGGGATGCGCGGGTGGAGCGCATGTTTGCCGTAGCGCCCGCTGTGGATCACTGGGATTTTTCCTTCATGCAGGGTGAATCGCGGCCCGTTACTGTTGTTTCAGGCACAGAGGATGAGATTGTCCCGTATGTGGCTGTAGCGGCTGCCGTCAGGATGTTGCCGAATGCGCATTTGTATACCATCAAGGGTGCAGGACACTTCTTTTCGGATTATAGAGAACAAATGGAGCAGGCATTACTCGCCGATTTGGAAGCACCCACCACGCGACATGACTGACATAAGGAGGAAAATATGATTAAGAAACTCACACCTATTGGCAACAGTCTTGGCCTGATCATTGACCGGCCCATCCTGAACCTGCTCGATATTGATCGGCATACGGAACTGGAGATTACCACAGATGGGGAAACACTGATGATTCAGCCGGTGCGGGAAGGTGCGACACCCGGGGGAACAGAAACTGTAGCCGATGATAGAGAAGTAATTTCCGTGAAAGAAGCAGGTAAGAACTTTCTCGACGAATTGCGCGGCGCATTCAAATAGTCCCGCTCTACCGCCTGCCGCCCCGGCTTCCAGCCTGCAGTATTTATGAATAGTTCAGGCGTGCGTCTATATACCTATCGAAAGTACCGCATTATAGCCAGCATGTCCTTCCCTATGAAACCGGATCGCTTCATTGGCCTCTTCCAATTTAAAACTTTGCACACGTGTTTGAATGGGAATTTTGGGCGCAATTTCAAGAAATTCTTCGCCGTCACGCCGGGTTAAATTAGCGACGGAACGTATGATGCGTTCTCCCCACAAATCGTTATAAGGAAAAGAAGGGATGTCACTCATATGAATCCCGGCGCACACAATGGATCCACCTTTTCGGAGTGTTTTGAGCGCTTGAGGAACGAGCGATCCAACAGGAGCAAATATTATAGCGGCATCCAGTTCTTCCGGAGGCATTGCATCCGAATCTCCTGCCCACACAGCCCCTTGTTCTTTCGCGAAGGCCTGGCTCTCCGCATCACCTGGTCGTGTGAATGCGTAAAACCTTTTATTTTCATAACGGGTCAGTTGAGCCAGAATTGTCGCCGCATTGCCAAACCCGTAAAACCCTAAATTCTGCGCATCCCCGCACATGCGATAAGATCGATACCCAATCAATCCCGCACATAAAAGCGGAGCTGCCTGTAGCGGATCATAGTTTTCCGGAATCGTAAAACAAAAGCCTTCGTGAGCGACCGTGTATTCGGCATACCCCCCATTTTTTTGGTAACCCGTAAACACAGCATGATCGCATAAATTTTCTTTCTTGTGTTCGCAATAAAAGCAATGCCCGCAGGTTCCGCCAAGCCACGGAATCCCGACACGATCACCTTCTTTAACGTGTTCCGTATCAGGCCCTGCTTTCTCAACAATACCTACAATCTGGTGTCCCATAATAAGGGGAAGCCCGGGTTCAGAAAGTTCTCCATCAATAATATGCAGATCTGTCCTGCAAATACCACAAGTCAACACCCGCACCAGGAGTTCCCCGTCACCAGGTTCCGGGACAGGGACTTCTTCCAGCGTCAGAGCTTGCTTCGCTCCCTGCATGACCATCGCTTTCATAACAAATCTAGGCTAGAACAAAACATCAGCGAGATCAAATAGCAGCGTTTCGACCTTATTGCGCTGCCACCGATCAATATCCGATGCGGCGACGTGTCA
>CAYOUW010000051.1:0-13796 GCA_964407235.1 uncultured Zetaproteobacteria bacterium
GCTGTTGCGCAGGATTTTCCCGTACTTGGAATCTGCCTTGGCGCACAGTTGCTGGCAAAGGCCGCGGACGCGGAGATATTGCCTTCACCCGAACGTGAATTGGGCTGGTATCGATTACTGCCAACGCCGGGTGGCAAAATTGATCCCCTGTTTTCTTCACTTCCACCTGAAGGGCTGGATGTTTTTCAATGGCATGGAGAGACGTTCCTGCTTCCCCATGGGGCAGAGCTGCTCGCATCCTGCCCACGGGTGCCAAACCAGGCGTTCCGGTTGGGAAGCTGTCAATACGGTCTGCAATTTCATGCCGAGGTGAATACGCCCATCATCCACAAGTGGATTGATGCAGGCAAAAGTGAGCGATCGTATCTGGGAGAAAACGGCATTCGGAATATTTTGCGTGAAACCCCGCAACGCCTCTCCGCCATGCGATCCTTTTGTGATGTGATATGCAGGAACTGGCTTGCGCTGTCGAAAAAGAGTTTCGCAATTAGCCCTCAATAAAAAAGAGCGGCCCGAAGACCGCTCCCCTGAATACCATTGCCGGAGGGTCATAGTTCAGAGAGAGGGATTCTCCTCCGAAACATAAGCCGGGCCTTTATGCGCGCTTTGATGACTTTTTGCGAAGTCATCATTCGTAGACCTGCTCGCCATGCTGGGTAATATCCAGGCCCTCGCGCTCGTCATCTTCGGCAACACGCAGACCAACAACCATATCAATCACCTTAAGGATTACAAAAGTGGCAACAGCGTCGTACACGACCGTACAGAGTACAGCCTTGACCTGAACGGCCAACTGATGCCCCATCGTAACGCCTTCCGCAAAGCCAGCCCCACCGAATGAAGAGGATACGAATACCCCGGTCAGTATGGCACCGACAATGCCGCCCATCGCATGCACGCCAAAGGCATCCAGTGAATCGTCATAACCGAGTCTCTTTTTCAGGCTGGCCACCGCCCAGAAACAAACAATTCCGGCAGCCGCGCCAACGGCCAGCGCCCCAATCGGCCCTACAAAACCGGAGGCCGGGGTAATGGCCACCAGACCGGCAACCGCACCTGAACATGCGCCCAGCAAGCTTGGCTTCCTGTATACAATCCATTCGGCAAAGGTCCAGGTTAGCACCGCCATTGCCGTGGCAACCTGGGTGACCAGCATGGCCATGCCTGCCGTGCCGTCCGCCGCCAGTTCGGAACCGGCGTTAAAACCAAACCAGCCCACCCATAGCAGGGAAACTCCAATCATGGTAAGCGTCAGGTTATGCGGCAATATGGACTCTTTCGGGAAGCCCACACGTTTACCCAACACCAGCGCGCAGACCAGGCCGGCCACGCCGGCATTGATATGCACCACCGTACCGCCGGCAAAATCCAGCGTGCCTGCATTCTGCAGAAAGCCGCCACCCCACACCCAGTGCGCGACCGGCGCATAGACAGCCAGCACCCAGATGCCCATAAACAGCATGACGGCCGAGAACTTCATACGCTCGGCAAAAGCGCCGATAATCAGCACCGGCGTGATAATGGCGAACGTCATCTGGAAGGTAACAAATACCGTTTCCGGAATCGTTCCGGAGAGCGTGCCGTAACCAACGCCGTTCAGGAACGCCTTGGACAAACCGCCGATAAAGGCATTGCCATCGGCAAAGGCCAGCGAATAACCACACACGACCCACAGCACGCTTATCAGCGCGGCAATACCAATGGTCTGCATGCAGACGGAAAGTACGTTTTTCTTGCGCACCATCCCGCCGTAGAACAGCGCCAGACCAGGCAGGGTCATCAGCAATACCAGGGCAGTGGCGGTAATCATCCATGCGGTATCGCCCGAATCCAGCTTCGGTGCCTCTTCGGCCAGAGCTATCCCTGGCACAAGCAATGCTATGGGTAGAATGCCCATGATTGACATTTTGATCTTGTTCATTGTCTATTCTCCTTTTTACGTTTTTTACCGGAGTTAGAGAGCATCCGAATCTTCTTCTCCGGTGCGAATACGTACGACGCGTTCCACATCCAGAACGAAAATCTTGCCGTCGCCCACCTTGTCCGTTCTGGCAGCCTTGATGATGGCATCCACCGCCGCATCCACCCGATCGGCGGGCACGACCACGGTCACTTCCACCTTGGGAACAAAATCCACCTGATATTCGTTGCCGCGGTAGAGTTCCGTGTGCCCTTTTTGCCTGCCATGTCCACGCACCTCGGATACGGTCAAACCGGATATATCCATGCCCGTCAGCGCATCCTTGACTTCATCGAGTTTGAAAGGCTTTAAAATCGCCTTGATCATTTTCATATGATTTCTCCTTGATTGATGTGCCGTCTGTATTCCAATGCTGATCATCAGACCGGGGATCAGGAGGAGGTCAGGCTCCTCCCGCCCCAAAGAACCAGCCCCGGCTAGAACTTGTAGATTGCCTCAAAGGCGGCCGTATCCTGTGTTTTTCTGGTGTGCCCGTTCGACTTCAGAAAAGAGGCGACGTTCGAGTGATCGTGACGGTACTCGCCGCGCAGTTCCACAAACTCCGTCGGCGCGAAGGCCAGGGTCGTGGTGACCTCTTTCCACCTTTGTCGGATACCGGTACGGAAGCCGTCGCGGTCATCGAAATATTCACCGCGCAAAGCCATGCGCCACTGTTCCGTAAACTGGTAGTTGCCATAACCGGCGACGCCCCACCACTTGGCCGCAGTGCCTGTTTCCGTTCCATTTTTCTGGATGCCATAGTCGGCATTGATCACGAGAGTAAGCTGCTCCGTAGCATTGATCGTCGCCACGGCGTCAATCAGACTTCTGTTGCCCTGGTAAAGAACAATTCCGGTCTCGGTACTCGCACCGTCCTCGATCCCGCTCATGCCCTGAATACTTAGTGAAAACATATCCGACGGCGTGATGGAAATCGCGACCTCGACCGATTTCTGCTTGTTATTGTCCTTCAAATTATCCCAGCCGTTGTTGACGCCCACGGTCGTGGACAGCATATCGTTAATGTCATAGTGCAAACGTACGCCTGTATGCGTGAACGGGATTGCGTATCCGAACAGAATGGAGCGGGAAAAATTCAGATTCTCCGGACTTTCGATTACTTCGGCGCCCACCAAAGTAACCAGTTTGCCGAACATCAGGTGCGCGCCGCCCGCTTTGTAGCTGACAAAGGCCTGCTGCACGTCGAAGTCGCTCCTGCTTCCGGAACCCGCCGCCGATATTATGCTCGCATCGGTGCCCGCATTGAGTACCACGACGCCGCCAAAGCCTTCATCCGGCTGCATGGCAACGTACAGTTCGGCCATATTGAAATTAAAGCTGTTGGGCTCACGATCGAAGATACGGTTGGGCTCGCCATTCTTGAAAGTGACATTCCCGTTGCCGCTATAGGTATAAGAGGTGTCAATGTAACCGCCAATATCGACGCCTGAAACTTTGAATATCTCGCCAAGAGTCGGGATCCGCCCCTTCTCGCCGGGAGCCTCCGCCTCCAGGGCTCGCCCCTTTTCATCGAACGCCTCCACCGCCAGAGACGGCCCCGGAACGGATGCCAAACCCAGCAGTCCGGCTAGCAGGGTAATATACTTTATGTTTCTCATTCTCATGTCTTCCTCCATGGTTGTGTTGATAGATCTTGCACCCGATTCTATATATTAGCACCATCCGTGCCAAGCATGTCATCAATATAATTCGTTGTTATTATTGAATTTATCAAATATCATCAAACATCCAATTGCTCGAATATGCCTAATATTTAACTTATCCATGCCTGTTAATTAGACAAACATGCTGCTGTGACGAAGGCTGTCCTCCTGTTATGATTGCCGCGAAAATTACATGGCAAGGTGTCAAATATGGAAGTACAATCGCAACATATGGCTTGGGGAATCGCTTATGCCGGTATGATGTACGTTATCGGCAATGGTGTCTGGATCAACCATCTGGCTCGGAAGAAGCAGTGGCTTGGCTGGCTGATGTGGCTGGCTGCGGGCGTACTGGTGATTGTTTTCGGAGCGCTGATTGAGGTTCGGCTTTCAGGATCCGAATCCGGCGTCTGGCAACGGCTAACCAGTGTGAGCAAGGAAAACTACTGGATTGTGATGCTGCTGTTTGCCCTCATGAGCGTGCCGGGAGCGGCAAGCGTGATACTCAAACAGGCGGCAAACTGGACGCGTGTAGCGCTGATTATTCCCGCGATCGTTATTTTTATCCCCGTCGGCATGCAACTGGGCGCTCCTTCAGGAAACAATATTGCGGCGGGATTGGGGCTTGCCCTGATCGTCTGCGCCATGCTGCTGATCTGGCAATTCATGCTGGACAAGGATGGAATTTCACAGCAGAAAACACCGGCATGAGACATGCACAATTACGCGCGGCCATCCTCATTGAGGCCCTGCCCTATCTGCAACGCTTTTCCGGCCGGACCGTCGTCATAAAATACGGCGGCCATGCCATGGTTGATGATGAGCTCAAAGCCAGCTTCGCCACGGATGTCACCCTGCTCAAACAAGTGGGCGTCAATCCCGTGGTCGTGCATGGCGGCGGCCCCCAGATTGGCGAAATGCTGGAAAGAGTCGGCAAACAGGTAAATTTCGTCTCGGGTATGCGGGTGACGGATAGCGAAACCATGGATGTGGTGGAAATGGTGCTTGCCGGCCTCGTCAACAAGGAAATCGTGGCGAACATCAACCATGCCGGCGGCAAGGCCGTGGGGCTATCCGGCAAGGATGGCGGACTGATCTGCGCCCGCAAGCTTGAAATAAAATCCGATACGGGCGCCAAACCTCCGGGCCTTGATGCTCCTGAAATGATCGATTTGGGTCATGTCGGTCAAGTTAAAAATATCAACACCGATATTCTGGAACTACTGGAACAGGACCGGTTTATCCCCGTGATTGCACCTGTCGGTTACGATAAGCCCGCGGGGCAACGTTACAACATCAATGCCGACAGTGTGGCGGAAGCCATCGCTACGGCGCTGGGGGCCGCCAAGTTAATTCTGCTCACCGATGTCCCCGGCGTACTGGATGCGCACAAGGAACTTAAGTCACGACTTTCCGCCAATGAAGCCCGGCAATGGATAGCAAATGAAACCATTGAGGGCGGAATGATCCCGAAAGTAAACTGTTGCCTTGATGCCGTGGCTCATGGCGTATCGAGGGCGCATATTATTGATGGCCGAAAGCCTCACGCCGTACTCCTTGAAATCCTGACGAATGAGGGCGTAGGGACCGTTTTTACAACGGAATAACCGGCAAACCGCCCGCATCTGTTTTACCACGAAAAGTACGGAAGTACGAAAAAATTAAAACATTGGCGGATGAATTGTAAGATATGCAGACGGTAAATTCATTGATCGCGGCGATGATGCAACCGGATTTCTATCCTCATCCGGTCCAACAGGTCCGCATGCTGCAAACCCACATCTCGTGGGTATTTCTTGCTGACCCCTATGCCTATAAACTCAAAAAACCACTTGATCTGGGCTTTCTTGATTTCACCTCACTGGACAAACGCCGCACCTTTTGCGAGCGGGAATTGCAGCTCAATCGGCGGCTTGCGCCGGAATTGTATCTTGAGGTTTTGCCCATCGCTCATGTTGATGGAAAATATATTTTGGGCGGTAGCGTGCAAATTGAGGAATATTGTCTGAAAATGGCCATGTTTTCTCAGGATGATTTGCTTGACCGGCGGCTGAATAACGGGAGTTTTGATCCTGCGTGGATGGATATCCTGGCCGGGGATATCGCGGCATTCCATGCAACAGCTAAAACCAGCCGGGAGATTCAGGCTTTTGGCGATCCACGTTTTCTGCGCGAACATGTCATCGCGAATCTCAATATAGCCGGCAAACACGCCGGGATGATCATCGACGGCGATTCATTAAACACCATCAGACAATTCAGCGAAACGTTTATCCGCGGGCATGCAAAAGATTTTGAAGTGCGTCAGCGTAAAGGACGCATCCGTGACGGTCACGGCGATCTGCATCTGAAAAACATGGCATTGTTCCGTGGCCGCCCCCTGATCTTTGACTGCATCGAATTCAATGATGAATACCGAATAAGCGACACCATGAATGATGTGGCATTTCTGGTGATGGATTGTGATGCACACGTACGCCCGGATCTGGGATTCCGTTTTCTCTCTCGCTATTTGGAATTCTCCGGCGATTATGACGGGTTGGCGCTGCTGCCGTTATACCTGTCCTACCGGGCCAGCGTGCGTGGCAAGGTGGCGTGGTTGTTGTCTGACGACCATGAAATTGATGTCAATGAAAAAAACCGCCAGCGAGCGGAAGCAGCGCGGTATTTCAATCTGGCTGCATCCTATGCATCTTCCCCGCGGCCCCGTCTGTTCGCCATCGGCGGCCTGTCCGGCAGCGGGAAAAGCCACCTGGCGCTGCTCGGCTGCGGGCTTGAGCATGCCATCATGGTTCGTTCGGATGCAACGCGCAAGCGCATTGCGCATCGTTACAAACAATGTGACCTGTACGGTTCGGAAATGAATGCCAGAACATACGAAGCCATGATGAAAGCGGCAAAGACGGTGCTTGCCGCAGGTTTTTCCGTCATCCTCGACGCCACATTCCTGTGCCGCGAAGATCGTGAACATATCAGACAACTGGCAACGGCCACGCAGGTAGAACGCCGAATCTTCTGGCTGGACGTGAACGAGCCGGTTTTACGAAAACATATCCGTCAGCGCATGCGGATGGGAAAAGATGTGTCGGATGCTGATTTACGTGTGCTGGACATGCAGATGAAGCAATATCAGCGCCCGCGGGAAACGGATATTCACTTTTTAACATCCGCGGAGGAATGGCCTGCGGAACCGCGATCTACCCTGGATTATTCATGAATAATCCAGGGTAGATCGCGGTTATTCATTCTTTCAGATGTTGATGGGTACCGTCACAGAATGGCGGATTCGATGTATGTTTGCACTGGCACAATGCCACGGTCTGCTTTTCCGTGATCAATATCTGCTTTGGCAGAAATTCGGTTCCTTTGTGCGAACCGTCACAAAATGGCTGGCTTTTGCTCAGACCGCAGGTGCACCACCAGTACTCTCCCGGATCAAGTTCCAGCACCGCTGGCTCACGCGCCGCAATCGTTGGCTCACTCATGTTCTTCTCCCTTTCATACTGAATCCGGGTCAATGATGCAACATTTGCTCATGTTCGGAAAGTGAACGCTCAAAGGCAGGACGTTCAAACAGACGGTTCATATAAGCCTCGAGGTTGGGCCATTTGGCGGTGTCCACGGCCATAGGCGAAAGCCGCCATAGAATTGCCGCCATGGATACGTCAGCCAGGGTATAGCATTCGCCTACAAAATAATCCTGCCGCGCCATATAGGTATCCAGCGCTTCCAGATAATCACATAATCTGGCTTTGACGTCCGCCTTCTTCCGAGATACCATAAATTCCCCATACAGGGGATACAGTTCCTGCTCGATACGTAACACCGCCAGACGCATCTGCGCACGTTCGGCCGGCGATCCCGGTTTTAGCGGTGGATGTGGGTAACGTTCATCCAGGTATTCATTAATCACGGAAGCTTCAAACAGGATGGTATTCCTGTCTTCCAGCGTTGGCAGCTTGCCGGATGGGTTGCGATCCAGAAGTTCCTGAGGAACGGCTTCATCTTCCACATCAATAATCTCGCCCGGAAGCTCTTTTTCAGCCAGAACGATCCGCGTGCGGTGGGAGTCGGGACTGGCTGGATCCGAATACAGTTTGATCATGAACACCTCCGGGCAAGAAAAGCGAAAACCACAATTTTGACTTTCCGTAAAGTCAAAAAGGCCACGGATGGCCTTTTGCGACTTCATCGAGCAACAAGGCGCGGCACTATAGCGATTTTTGCAGAAAATATAAAGAGGCTAATCGCGCTTCCTCCCGGGATCCGACAACTCGAATCATACAAGGGTGTAAGATTTTGGTTTGTATCGCGTTCTGACCAATACTGATGCTACCTCGCCGGTGATGAAGGATTGGTCAGAATGCGAGCCTGAACTATTCATAATATTCATAAATCGCCGTGATGATTGCGGCGGGCGCACAAAGCAAAATTCCACGGATGGCCCTTTTATGATGTCATCATCAACTTGCCCTGAATAAACGCATCGATATCGCCATCGAGAAAAGCTTGCGTATTGCCGGTTTCCATGCCGGTACGCAAATCCTTGATGCGCGACTGGTCGAGGACATAAGAACGAATCTGGTGACCCCAACCAATTTCCGTCTTATCATCTTCCATGGCTTGTTTCTCGGCATTCTGTTTTTCGAGTTCATGCTCATACAAGCGGGCCTTGAGCATACTCCATGCCGCAGCCCTGTTTTTATGTTGGGAACGGTCATTCTGACACTGCACCACGATACCTGTCGGCAGATGCGTCAAACGTACGGCGGAATCGGTCTTGTTGATATGCTGGCCACCGGCGCCCGAAGCGCGATAGGTATCCGTGCGGACATCCGCCTCATTGATTTCAATATCGATCTCGCGATCAATGTCGGGAAAAACAAAGACCGAAGCAAAGGAAGTATGGCGGCGATTCCCTGAATCAAACGGCGACTTGCGCACCAGACGGTGAACGCCAATCTCCGCCTTCAGAAAACCGTAGGCATATTCGCCTTTCACCGACACCGTAACTGATTTGATGCCTGCCTCTTCCCCGGCCGTACACGCCATCAATTCGGCTTGAAAGCCTTTTTTCTCCGCCCAGCGCAGGTACATGCGCAACAGCATTTCGGCCCAGTCCTGCGCTTCGGTGCCGCCGGAGCCTGCATTGATGTCCAGAAATGCCGACTCGGCATCGTTTTCGCCGCCCAGCATCTGAGCCAGCTCAAGATTTTCAATTTCGGCCTGAACGGTATCCAGCCCCTCAACGGCTTCAAGCTGGGAATCCCGATCATTCTCCTCCGCCCCCATCTCAAATAACGTGGACGCATCATCAAGCGCCAGGCCGGCGCCATGCCATGTTTTCAGGATACGTTCAAGACGTGTGCGATTTTGCATCAGGCTTTGTGCTTCTTCGGGATGATCCCACAGCGTGGGGTCTTCAATACGGGCATTCAGTTCGCGTAATGCATCTTCCTTGCTTTCAACGTCAAAGTGACCTCCGCAGCGCATTCAGGCGGCTGACATAATTTTCCACCCGAACCCTGAAACCTGCGATTTGATCTTCAATGCTCATGACTTACTCCACGAAAAAAACATCCCTGAACCGGGAAGCAGCAAGGTACCTGTTCATCCGCTCAAATCAACCGTGCTTTGCATCCACCTGCAGATCGGCTGAGATCTGATAGTCTGCATGATTTGTGGGTAAAGGGCAGGGCTAGGTTAACAGCCCGATGCCTGGCAGAATTAAGCCATTACTCGTCGAGATTCAAAGTGGTTCAGCATATTTTGTAGAACAAAACTATAACATGTTTTATTGTTAGTTGGAAAAGGAGAATGATATGCATAGGCATGGCTAAACAGTCGAAAAGCAGAACGAAACGCAAGACTTCCGCATGGTTTCAGCGGCATGCGAATGATCCGCATGTGCGGCAGGCGAGAAAGGAGGGCAAGCGCTCCAGAGCGGCATTCAAGCTGACGGAAATTCTCAATCATTATCATCTGTTACAGCGTGAAAATCGTGTTGCCATTGATCTTGGTTGCGCACCCGGCTCATGGAGCGCCGAACTGGCGCGGCGGACGGGAGAGGGCGGCCTGGTTATCGGGGTGGATTTTCTCGAAATGCGGCCGCTTGCGGGCGTACATTTCATTCAGGGTGATTTTACCGACAGGGTCACGCTGGCTTGCATCAATGAACTGCTGGCCGGGCGGCGGGTAGATACGGTGGTCTCGGACATGGCGCCGGAGATGAGTGGCAACAAGCTGGTCGATCAGGCGCAAACCATCGGCTTAAACGATATGACACTGGATTTTGCCATCCATTACTTGCGCGAGGGCGGGCATCTGTTGCTCAAGAGTTTCATGGGCGAGGGCTTTGATGCGTTCAAACGGGAGATGGGATGCTGGTTTGCCAGCGTGTGCGTGGTCAAACCCGCAGCAAGCCGCAAATCATCCAGCGAAATTTATCTGCTAGGACAACAATTTCGCCGATGATGAATATTGAGGTGTCATTCAGGCATGCGTCTGTTTGCGGCGATTGAAATTCCCGAGTCCGTAGTGGATGAGATCTCCACATGGTGGCAGGGGGCGTGCCTGCACCTCCCCGCAGCCGAATGGCGGGATATTCCCAAGCAAAACTGGCATCTGACGCTGGCATTTTTTGGCGATATGCCGGGGCAGAATGCGGATGCTCTAGCCGAAGCGTTGGCTGCATGCGCACATGAAGCGCTGCCCATCAGGTTGAAGCTGGGCGATCCCGGCGTATTCCCCGGCGAGAACCGCGCACGCGTGTTCTGGTTGGGGGTTGAAGATGCGAGGGGTGATGTAACCGGTACGGGCAAACTGAAAGCGCTTGCCCGTTGTTGCAGACATACCGGGCGTGCTACGCTTCGCAAACGGACCGCGAAGGAAGAGCCTTTCCGTGGACACGTCACACTGGCCCGAAAACGTGGTTTTCCGGTACCGCTAAGCGCTGAAACTCTGGCGGGGATACCGCGCCCTCCGGAAGCGGAATGGACAGCAAACAGCTTGGCATTATTCCAGTCCGAGTTGCACAGGGATGGTGCCCGCTACCGTGTGCTTGAAGAGTTTAGCCTGGACTATTCATGAATAGTCCAGGATAGGCTTGGCGGAATAGTGGTTCCAGGAACAGGAACGATAAAGAGGGGATAAATATGTCGGATAAAGAAAAAGCGCTGGAAACTGCGCTGTCCCAGATTGAGCGCCAGTTTGGCAAGGGTACGGTGATGCGCATGGGTGACCAGGCTACGGTGGCCGTGGACGTGATTCCAAGCGGTAGTCTGGCGCTGGATGCGGCGCTTGGCGTAGGCGGTTATCCCAGAGGCCGGGTCGTCGAAATTTACGGACCGGAGTCCTCAGGCAAAACAACGCTGGCATTGCACGCGATTGCCGAAGCGCAGAAACTGGGAGGCACGGCGGCGTTCGTGGATGCCGAGCACGCCCTGGATATGAGCTACGCCGGCAAGCTCGGCGTGCAGGTGGATGACCTGCTGGTTTCACAACCGGATTCCGGTGAACAGGCACTGGAAGTGGTAGACATGCTGACGCGCTCCGGCGCGCTGGACATTATTGTGATCGATTCGGTGGCGGCCTTGACGCCCAAGGCGGAGCTGGATGGCGATATGGGCGATTCGCATATGGGGTTGCAGGCGCGTTTGATGAGTCAGGCGTTGCGCAAACTGACCGGTTCGATCTCCCGTTCCAAAACCACCATCATCTTTATCAACCAGATTCGCATGAAGATCGGCGTCATGTTCGGCAATCCCGAGACGACGACGGGTGGCAATGCACTCAAATTCTATGCCTCCGTGCGCCTGGACATTCGCCGTACCGGCGCGATCAAAAAGGGCGATGAAGTGCTGGGAAACGAAACGCGGGTCAAAGTGCTGAAGAACAAAATGGCCCCCCCATTCAAGCAGGCGCGATTTTCCATTATGTATGGCGAAGGCATCTCGCATGCGGGCGAAGTGCTGGATATGGGCGTAGAGCACAATCTCGTTAACAAGAGCGGAGCTTGGTATGCCGTTGGCGCCGAGCGTATCGGACAGGGACGGGAAAACGCGATTACCTTCCTCAGGGAGCATCCCGACATGATGGATGACATTGAGGTCAAACTCAGGGATGAACTTGACTTGAATGTACCCGCTCGGAAGGAAAAGACCACATAGCCTGTCTTGTTCGTTTTAATAGACTTGCGACAGAGAGAATGAAGACAGGTGCGTTTACTCGACCCCGCTGTTTGTGACGGAATGACTGATTTTCTCTCGGAACTCTCCATGGCAGAAAAAAAGCAGGATAAGGCCGCGTTTTCCTGCGCCATACGCCTGTTGGGCCATCGCGAATATTGCGAGGCTGAAATCCGCAACAAATTCAGGCAACGTGAATATCCTCCGGATTGTGTGGAACGCATCATCACGCGGCTGAAGGATGGCGGGTATCTGAGTGAAGCACGGTTTGCCGACGGATTCCTGGTCTCTCGTCTGCGCAAGGGCGAAGCGCCCTGGCTGGCTGGCCGCAAGGCGCGGCAAAAGGGTGTGAAGGATGCCGCCATTAAGGATGCGCTGGATGAGATTGAAACGGGATTTGACGGATTCTCGGCATGCCGGACGCTATTGGACAGACGCGATCCGCGTGGTCTCCGCTTCACGGATAATCGTGTATGGCAACGTCAGGCACGGTATTTGCGGAACAAGGGCTACGATACTGCTACCATCCTGCGCTGTTTGAATGAAAAGCCGTAACTACTCAGTATCCCCGTCTTTTACTCCATGGCGGCGTTGCTGCGATGCTCGAATCCTCACAATGCCCCATGGACGGAAGGCATTGGACGCCCGTAAGGGCGCCGCGAAGCGGTGCGAGGCATGGACGCCGAGTATCACATATAGATATATGCTATGGATTCTGCGCTCCTCGCGCCTTGCCATGAAGCAAAATCCCGAGTTCCTGAGTGGTTACGAGAAGCCGGAGGTCTAAGTGAAAACATCGGAGATTCGGCAGCGGTTCCTCAATTATTTCAGCGGCAAGGGGCATGAAATCGTGCCTTCGAGTCCGCTGGTGCCACATGGCGATCCGACGCTGATGTTCACCAATGCCGGCATGGTGCAGTTCAAGAACGTGTTTCTTGGCAATGAAAGCCGTTCCTGTTCCACTGCTGCGTCAAGCCAGAAATGCGTACGTGCAGGCGGCAAGCATAATGACCTGGAAAATGTCGGACACACGGCACGCCATCACACCTTCTTCGAAATGCTGGGGAATTTCTCTTTCGGCGATTATTTCAAGCAAGAAGCGATCGGGTACGCATGGGAATTCCTGACGGTTGACTTGAAACTCGACCCGAAGCGCCTGTTTGTTACTGTTTTTGAGGATGATGATGAAGCCACCGATATATGGCTGAACGACATCGGCGTTGCTCCCGATAAACTGGCGCGCATTGGCGCCAAAGACAATTTCTGGGCCATGGGCGATGTCGGTCCGTGCGGTCCATGTTCCGAAATTTTCTACGACCATGGTGAGGGTATTGCGGGCGGCCCGCCGGGAACGCCGGAAGAGGATGGCGACCGGTACATTGAGATATGGAATCTGGTATTCATGCAGTATGACCGCGATGCGGAGGGTACGTTAAATCCATTGCCCAGGCCGTCCGTGGACACAGGCATGGGGCTGGAGCGCCTTGCCGCGGTACTCCAGGGCGTACATAATAATTATGACATTGATCTCTTTCGGAACCTGATTACCGCCGCTTGCGATGTGACCGGCGTGAAGTCTGGCGATAGCGATCAAAACGATGCATCCCTTCGCGTGCTGGTTGACCATTTGCGATCCGTATCGTTTTTGCTGGCGGACGGGGTGTTGCCGTCTAACGAAGGGCGCGGGTTCGTGCTGCGCCGCATCCTGCGCCGCGCCTGCCGCCATGGACGCCTGCTCGGCATGCATGAAGCCTTCATTTACAAGCTGGTGGATGCGCTGGTACGCGAAATGGGCGATCACTTCACCGAGTTGAAGACAGCTCAGGCCAATATCGAGCAAGTCATCCGCATTGAGGAAGAGCGGTTCATCAAAACGCTGGATAAGGGGTTGAAACTCGTTGAAGAGGCCGCAGACAGGGCAGGGGATGGTGGTACGATTCCCGGTGAAACACTCTTTCTGCTTTACGACACCTACGGATTTCCAAC
>CAYOUW010000052.1:0-13756 GCA_964407235.1 uncultured Zetaproteobacteria bacterium
ACTGCCGGTCTATCAGGTCGATTCAAACCTTGTCGCGGCGCAATAGAATTGTGATAAAGTCGTGACGGAAATGACAGATAATCGGCGACTGTTCATTACAGGAGAATAATATGAAGCAATTGCACAAGGTGACACTATTATTGATTGGCATCATGATCGCCATTCCGGCTTATCAAGTGTTTGGAGACCAATCCATGGCAACCCCCGATCATACCAACCCCCAACATGAAGCCATTGCCACCTTCGCCGGAGGATGTTTCTGGTGTGTCGAATCGGGTTTCGAACATGTGGCGGGCGTGCATGAAGTCATCTCGGGGTACAGCGGCGGCCATGTGAAGAATCCGACGTATGAACAGGTTTCGGCAGGCGGCACCGGCCATGCCGAGAGTGTGCAGGTGCATTACGACCCGAACATCATTTCCTATGATGAATTGCTGGATGTATTCTGGAAACAGATTAACCCGACCGACTCCGGCGGTCAGTTTGTGGATCGGGGCAGCCAGTATCGCCCGATAATTTTCTACACCAATGAAACCGAGAAACAAATGGCGGAACGCTCCCGTGCAGCACTCGATGCATCAGGACGTTTCGACAAGCCCATCGCTACCGAAATCGTACCGTTCAAGATGTTTTATCCGGCTGAGGACTATCATCAGGATTATTACAAGAAGAATCCGTTACGTTACAAACTCTATCGCTATCATTCGGGGCGCGACCAATTTCTGGAGAAGGTCTGGGGCGAGGATCTACATAAGCATTCAGCACAGACATCGAAGAAAACATCCCGTTAGAAAACAGGGTCTGGCTTGACATTTGGGCATTTGACGGCTGTGATCCTTACGCCTATCAGGATGAAACCCTCAAGAACACCCAATTGTCAAGCCAGACCCCATGATCTTTTGACCCCATGATCTTTTCTGCAGACCCCATGATCTTTTCTGCGTTTAAGCACATCCACCCGTTGCTCCAGCCTGGATCGCTTTGCAGTCAAATCAGCAAGACGCACATCCGCCTGCCGAACCGCCCCGGTAGCCTGCCGGGTAGAAATACTCGCCCGGACCAATGCCCGATCCAGCTTTTTCAACGATCGGCCAAGCTGCCCACGCCGGGATTCCAGCTTCTCGCGCACGGCTTTCAGATGCATTCGTTCCTGCTGAATCCGCCGGATTTGAACATGCACATCACTGGCCGCCCATGCCGGTACGGGAAACACCACGCTGGCCAACAGGAAGATAATAAAGATCGGGTCGAGTAGAGAACTGGATCCGGCACCGCCAGGAATCGACCTGTCTGTTCCCGCCCCTTTCGTTCGGCGGTGCCTCAATAGCCAATCCATTACCAATCCCCCCTCATCAAACCGTGCCTGCGGTTTTGATTCGAGCCTGCGGCTCTCACCCTCCGGGCGGCCTGAAGTCCTGCTTGAGAAAGATACACATCTTTTGGAATTGTGCCGTTTCGGGAGGCGGTGCAAAAGAAAACGAATGCAGGTTCTGAAGTGCCAGGATCGCAGAAGCATATTATGCGCCGTAGTTTGGAAGAGATCAAAGCTGATGCCTCAGAACGTGGTGCATGGAGGCGGCGGCTTACAGGAATCACGGCCACACCATTCGGGAAATTGCAGACTTTGCTCATGCATCAGGACGTGGGAGAAGAAGAATTCAACATTCAAGACCCCAATGGATGGAAAACCTTTCAATTCCCGGACCCCCTTTCTTTCGATTCGTTTGTATGAGCATTGATAGTTGAAATATGAAAAAGCAAATAGCCGAAAATGCCCACAGACTGCATCACTTTACTGACCCTATCTTCTATCGATTTCTCTGTCTCACACCCAATTCTCAAGCCGTAGTCCCGGTACGCGTTCAAACTCTTGGATTTGAGCATCGCAGGAACGCCGCCAGAGGGCAAAAGACGGGGGGTGCTGAGTAGTTACCAGGATTTTAGGGTCAATTTTACACACTGTTTAACAACCCCGCGCCGAAGCGCCCGCGGGCGTTCTCGCAGGTCAGTTTCGCGATATATTCGGCTGTTACGCCACGCACATCGGCAATACATTCAGCGACATGGCGTACATAGGCGGGCTCGTTGCGCTTGCCCCGGTTCGGAACCGGCGCCAGGTAAGGCGAATCGGTTTCAATGAGCAGGGCCTCCTCCGGTATCCGGGCGGCTACCTCGCGTAAGTCCTCATTGCGTTTGAAGGTGACGTTGCCGGAAAAAGAAATGGACGCCCCTATATCCAGCGCCTGCTGTGCAATTTCCCATGTTGAGGAAAAACAGTGCATGATGCCGTTATCCGCGCCCTCCTCTTTCAGCACGCGCAGCGTATCCGCATCGGCTTCGCGCATGTGTACGATCACTGGTTTATTCAATTGTTTCGCCGCCCGGATGTGGGTGCGAAAACGTGTCTCCTGAATCCCCTTGTCCACATGGCGCCGAAAGAAATCCATACCCGTTTCGCCAATCGCCACGCACTTTGGGTGCGCTGCCAGTTCGCAAAGTTTCTCGACCGTGGGTTCGACTTCGGTTTCATGGTTCGGATGTATGCCCACGCTGCAATACAGGTTCACTTTTTCTTCCGCCAGCTTAAACAAACGTGGTAAATTTTCCAGATCCACGGCGACTGCGACCAGCCATTGCCCGCCGGCTGCCGCGTAGCGCTCGAATACTGCTTCACGATCTTCGTCAAAATGGTGAAAATCGACATGACAATGGGTATCCACCAGTTGCATTTCAGGTACCCATGATCCGCCGCAGATGCGACAGTTCGATATGGTGCGGATCCTTCAAACCATGTGGATCAGACATGACTTTGACGGGTTCGTCTTCCGGTTCGCCGAATCCGGACACCACCAGATCAGCACCCGCGAAATCCTGGTTGCGCGTATACCCGTTAACGGTGACCACACATTTCAGTCCGGCAGCCCGCGCCGCCTTCCAACCGTTACAGGAATCCTCCAGCGCCAGCGTTTCCTCAGCGGCAACGCCCAGATGTTCCATCGCATAGAAATAAATATCCGGCGCGGGCTTCTTCGCCGGTACGATATCGCCTGCCGCCAGCACGGCAAATTTATCAAACCATTCCCGCCCCAATGAATGCTCGATCAGGGCATCCAACGCCGATGGGGTCGTCGTGGTCGCTACGCCCGCGATGATA
Source organism: uncultured Zetaproteobacteria bacterium (assembly GCA_964407235.1). Taxonomy (GTDB): domain Bacteria; phylum Pseudomonadota; class Zetaproteobacteria; order Mariprofundales; family Mariprofundaceae; genus JAUZQZ01. The sequence goes on from CAYOUW010000052.1 coordinate 3,155, forward strand.
CCCGCATCACAGGTTTCCTCCAGCAAGCGCCTTACGCCGGGCCGTAAAGGAATGCGCCCTTCGGCAATCAATTGTTGATACCGTTTTGTCTTCCTGGCATGCAGCCTTGCAATATCATCATCACTCATATCCGGCATACCGCCGTGTTCAATATCGAAACGAATACGCTCCTTTCCTCCGGTCACCTTCAGCAACTCGCCATAGGTTGGTTCGTCCCAACTACGTGCCAGCCCCGCTTCTTCAAAAGCGAGGTTAAAGGCCACGCGGTGGCCGTCGCGCTCTGTGTCGGCCAGGGTTCCATCCACATCCCAAAGCAGGCATTTCAGTTCATTCATAATTTCTCCGGTTGTTTCAGTTATTGGCCCGTATCCTCCAGTTTGAATTTTGCACCACAAACGGGTTATCATCGCATCCATGGACATGCTTATTCATGAGACCGTTCCGAAGTCCGTGGCAGATAAGCCCCGGACTAAAAAACCGCCTATGTATCAGGTGACGTTGCTCAACGACGACTTCACCCCCATGGATTTTGTCGTGAATATTCTGTGCCAATATTTTCAGAAATCAGAGCCCGAGGCTACCCGTATCATGCTCGCTGTACACCATGAAGGACGTGGCATATGCGGTATTTATCCTTTCGAAATCGCTGAAAGCAAAATACATCGGGTACGGCAAACAAGCAGGGAACATGGGCACCCGCTCAAGTGTATGATGGAAAAGATCGAGAAACACCATGGAGACGAGCCATGCTGAATGATGAACTTGAGCGCACCTTAAATGATGTATTCCGTTCGGCGCATTTGCACCGCAACGAGTTCGTAACGGTGGAACATCTCCTGCTCGGCCTGCTAAATAATGCCGAGGCTGCCGCTGTACTTGAAGCTTGTGGCGTCAGTCTGGAAGCGTTGCGGAACCGTCTTACGCAATACATCTCCGAACACGTCGCGGTACTGCCCGAAGGGCCGGGAGAAACGGCTGCCAGCATCGCATTGCAGCGGGTGATCCAGCGGGCGGTGATGCAAGCGCAATCCGCGGGAAAACAGGAGGTCACCGGCGCCTATATTCTGGTTGCCGTTTTTTCAGAAAAAGACTCATATGCGCTTTTCTTCCTGGAAGAACTCGGTATCACGCGCCTTGATGTCGTGAACTATATGGCGCATGGGGCGCACAAGCAGGAAGTGCCTGAATCGAAGGATGTGCCGCACGCCACCGAAAAAACACGTCAGAAACATGGTGCATCAGCGCTGGAAAGCTTTGCCATTGATCTGAATACACAAGCCATGGCGGGTAAAATTGACGCCCTGATTGGCCGGGAAGCTGAATTGAACCGATGTATGAACATCCTTTGCCGCCGACGCAAGAACAACCCGCTGCTGGTGGGTGAAGCCGGTGTGGGTAAAACTGCCATTGTCGAAGGTCTGGCAAGGAAGATCGTCGAGCATGATGTGCCCGAGATTATCGCCAATGCGCAGATCTATGCACTGAATATGGGCGCGCTGCTCGCGGGCACCAAATACCGTGGCGATTTTGAAGAGCGTCTGAAATCGGTAATCAAGGAACTGGGAAAAAAGGAACAGGCCATCCTGTTTATTGACGAGATTCACACGGTGATTGGCGCTGGCGCCGCCAGCGGCGGAACCATGGATGCTTCCAACCTGCTCAAGCCGGTATTGGCAGGCGGCGAATTCCGCTGTATTGGCGCGACCACTTATCAGGAGTACCGCTCTCTGTTCGAGAAAGACCGGGCGCTGTCCCGCCGTTTCCAGAGAATTGACGTCACGGCGCCCAGCGTATCGGAGTGCATCCGAATATTAAAAGGGTTAAAACCCGCCCTGGAAGAACACCATGGCGTACGCTACAGCATGGCTGCCATCAAATCCGCGGCTGAACTGGCCAGCCAGCATCTGCATGACCGCAATCTGCCCGATTCCGCCATTGACGTCCTGGATGAAGCAGGCGCAGCCGTGCAAGTCATGCCCGCAATCAAACGCAAGAAACAGTTAAGCGTCACGGATATCGAAGCGATTGTAGCGCGTATTGCGCGCATCCCGACCCGTAGCGTATCCGCGTCGGATAAAAAGGGTCTGAAATATCTCGAACGCAATTTGAAACTGAGCGTTTACGGTCAAAACGATGCCATTAACGCATTGGCCAGTGCCATTAAGCTTTCCCGCGCGGGGCTTTCACATCCGGAAAAGCCCGTTGGCAGTTTCCTGTTTACCGGTCCCACCGGCGTCGGCAAAACCGAGGTCGCCCGGCAGTTGGCTTCGATTATGGGGCTGGAGTTAATTCGTTTCGATATGTCCGAATACATGGAAGCGCATTCCGTATCGCGTCTGATTGGCGCACCACCGGGTTACGTCGGTTTTGATCAGGGCGGGCTACTGACGGAAGCGATCAACAAACATCCGCATGCCGTGGTGCTGCTGGATGAATTCGAGAAAGCGCATCCCGATTTGTTTAATATCCTCCTTCAGGTGATGGATCACGGTAGACTGACGGACAATGCCGGGCGTTCCGCCGATTTCCGCCATGTGATTCTGATTATGACCAGCAATGCCGGTAGCTTCGAATTAAATAAAGCCAGTATCGGTTTTGCGCCGCAACGCAGTCATGGAGATAATACCGAGGCCATTAAGCGCATATTCTCTCCCGAATTCAGAAATCGTCTGGACGCCATGATTGCCTTTGCCTCACTGGATATCGAAACGGTGCGGCATGTCGCGGATAAATTCATCATCGAACTGGAAACGCAGTTGGAAGCCAGGGGCGTGACAATTGAAATCAGTGAACATGCCCGCGACTGGCTGGCCGAACACGGTTACGATGAGCTGATGGGCGCTCGCCCGATGACAAAACTGATGGCCGACCTGTTGAAGAAACCTCTGGCCGACGAAATTCTGTTTGGCCGTTTGCAGAAAGGCGGGCGAGTCCGTGTACAGGTCGGGGACGACACATTGACGTTGTCTTTTCCATCCTGATTTAGCCTGAACTGCCCATGCAATGCCCAGGTTGTGGAACATGGTATGCCAGGACGCAGGTTTTCTGCTTTTGTTGCGGCGCTATTCTGACTGGCGGCAAACACAAGGCCCAACTCGGTCACTATCAATTGCTGGGGCAGCAGAACAACCGTTCCAGCCAGGAAGTGCTGCGCGTGTGGTTCCACAGCCAGGCTATTGCCCTTTTCTCTCGCATTCTGTCTGAATATGCGCAAGTCGTAGATCGGCGTTCCGCCAGTATGTTGGGCTTGCTTCACGACATTGGGAAACTGATTATTCTGCATATTAATGCCGGTATGATGCTGGCATTGCGCTGGAAACTGCCTCGCTCCATCCATCGCTTTATCTATTTTCATCATCATCCCTGCTGGCATCAGCCGGACGTCTGGCCCATGGACGTACAACCGTCCATTATGCCGGGGCACATGGCGCACCTGGCGCTCCAAAGCATGGAAGAAGAAACGGATGCCCGGGGTATCTGGACCGCTTCCCGGCGCACCCACATTGAGGGAACGGAAAGCCTGCTCAGACATCCGCTGCGTTTGCCGCTTGCGGACGCCCGTTTGTACTCGCAACTCAAACAGGATCTTTCCCGCCTGAAAACGATGTTCCCCGATCTGTATCCCGCCGTTCGGGATGCAGCTTAGGGGCAATAACCTGTGCCACAGGCGAATACAGCGATACGGAAACCGGACTCAAAGCAGGACTGCCGCTCACCCGCCCCGAGCCTTGCAACCGGCTCTTCCGTCTTCAGCAATGACGGGTGATCGCATGAATACCGTCAATCGGCAAAGAATACCCGGCTATTGTGCGCTGTGCATATCCCGTTGCGGCTGTGTGTCGGTTGTCGAGAACGGCGTACTGGTGAAAGTGGAACCCAATCCGGACCACCCCACTGGCAAGAACCTCTGTATCAAGGGAAAATCGGCGCCCGAACTGGTCAACAGCGCCGATCGCCTGCTCTACCCGTTGAAAAGGACCCGCCCCAAGGGTGACGCCGATCCGGGATGGAAGCGCATATCCTGGGATGAAGCCCTGGATTTCACTGCCGGTAAAATGCGTCAGGCTGCCGAACAATGGGGTCCGGAATCGGTTGCCTTCACGGTGACGACGCCGAGCGGAACCCCGGTGGCGGACGGTTTGCCATGGATCTCTCGCCTGATCAATGCCTTCGGAAGCCCGAATACGGTCTGGACCACCCATCTCTGCAACTGGCACAAGGACTATGCAACCGCGTTCACGCATGGCGCCGATAGCGGCATGCCGGATTTCGAAAACACGGGTTGCCTTTTGCTCTGGGGTTTCAATCCCGCGGCATGCTGGCTGACGCAGGCCAAAGAAATTGCCGCCGCAAAGAAAAGAGGAGCAAAGATCATCGTGATCGATCCCCGACGCGCAGGCCTGGCAAACAAGGCGAGTCAATGGCTTCGGGTTCGCCCGGGCACGGACGGAGCCCTGGCGCTTGCCATCGCGGGCGTGATGATCGCCCGGAGATGGTTTGACCGTCACTTCATCGCGTCCTGGAGCAATGGGCCATTCCTGGTGCGCGACGATAACGACCGTTTCCTTACCCGGGCGGATATCGGTGCTGGCGGATCGGGTGCCAGCTTCATTGTCTGGGACAAGGCCATCAGCCAGCCTGTCGCGGTCGATACGCAATCAACAAGCCGCGCGGCCTGGCCGCGGCAGCCAGCCCTGTTTGGTGAATTTGAGATCGCCACCCGCCATGGCCCGGTGAAATGCCGGCCCGCCTTTGAACGGTACGCATCGTTATGCAGTCGCTACCCCCCGGAACAGGCGCAACGAATCACCGGTATACCCTCGCGGCAAATCATGGATACCGCGCGCATGCTGCACGAATACGCGCCGGTCTCCTGCTATGCATGGTCCGGCATCGCCCAGAGCACGAACGCGACGCAAACAAGTCGCGCCATCACGCTTCTTTACGCATTGACGGGGTGCCTGGATGCGCCGGGCGGAAACGTCTACTTCGCAAAGCCGAGGCTTAACAACGTGACCGGGGCCGAGCTGTTGTCCGCAGGCCAACGTGCGAAGACGCTCGGCATCCATGAACGCCCGCTCGGACCCGCCAGGAATGGCTGGGTTACAGTGCGAGAACTCTATCGCGCCATCCTGAAGCAGAATCCCTACCCCGTTAAAGGCCTGCTGGGATTCGGATCGAATCTTCTTTCCAGCCGCCCGGATCCGGAAACAGGCATCGAAGCGCTGAAGAGCCTCGATTTTTATATCCATGCCGACCTGTTCATGACTCCGACAGCCCATTACGCCGACGTTGTCCTGCCCGTCGCCTCGCCCTGGGAGCGGGAGGGCGTCTGCGGCGGATTTCAGATTAACCGGAAAGCCGCCTCCCTCCTGCAATTGCGCGCACAGGTAATCGCGCCTCGGGGCGAGAGTCGTTCGGACACCTGGATCACATTTGAACTTGCCAGGCGGCTGGGCCTGGGCAAGCACTTTTTCGATGGTGATGTCGAAGCGGGCCTGCGGCATATGCTACGGCCTTCAGGGCTCAGCCCGGAGACGCTACGCGCTCACCCGGAAGGGATATGCCTGCCGTTAACAACCGATTACCGAAAGTATGAAAGTAAAGGGTTTGTAACGCCGAGCCGGTGCGTCGAGATCTATTCGGCGCAGCTCCTGGATATCGGCCAATCACCTCTGCCGGAGTTCGTCGAACCGGTTGTGAGCCCGGTTAGTCAGTCGGATCCACATGAGTATTTTCCGCTCATTCTCACCTGTGCCAAATGGGTTCAATTCTGTATCAGCCAGCACCGAAACATTCCACAACTGCGCGAAAAAATGCCGGAACCGCTGATTGAAATTCATCCCGAGACCGCGATCGGGCGCGGTATCGCCGAAGAAGACTGGATCATCGTCAAATCCCTCGCGGGAAACATGCGGGCGCGGGCGCGATTCAATCAAACGCTGGACAGAAGCGTCGTGTGCTCACAGTTCGGCTGGTGGCAGGAATGTCGGGAATCGGGACTTGCCGGCTATCCCGTAACCGGCGAGTCGGCGTCGAACTACGGCAGTCTCGTCAGCCTCGAAGACTGCGACCCGATAAGCGGCTCATTTCCGCTGAGATGTTGTGCCTGCGAAGTCGAAAAGTCTGATCCTTAGATTAGGTTCAGACGCGCACCCGGACTATTCAAACTCAAAGAGCCTCAAACGCTGTGATAATTGTGTCAGGCACGGGCGTTGACTCGGAACGGTTGCAGCGAGTAGCGCGCATGGCAGTCTGCACCGCCATGCGCTTTGAAATATCACATCGGGATGCAACAGGCTTTGCCCGTCGGGGCCGCATGCATCTGCCACATGGCGTGGTAGAAACCCCGGTCTTCATGCCCGTCGGAACGCAGGCCACGGTTAAGGCTATGACACCCCGCGATCTCGAAGAAATTGGCGCACGGATCATCCTCGGAAACGCTTACCACCTGATGTTGCGCCCCGGTGCCGCCCTTATCGAAAAAATGGGAGGCTTACACCGCTTTATGGCCTGGAATGGCCCTATTCTGACCGACTCCGGTGGATTTCAGGTCTGGTCGCTGGGTGATTTACGCAACATAGAGGCGCACGGCGTACGTTTCCGATCCCATATCAACGGCGACGAGGTGTTTCTGGGGCCAAGGGAAAGCATGGATATCCAGCGGCAACTGGGCAGTGATATCGTCATGGTATTTGATGAATGCACCTCCTATCCCGCCACGGAAGATGCGGCGCGCGCCTCCATGGAACTTTCCATGCGCTGGGCGCGCGAATGCCGCGAACACCTGCCGCCCAATCCGGAGCAGGCGCTGTTCGGCATCGTACAGGGCGGCATGTATCCGAAGCTCCGCCTTGAATCGCTGCAGCAGTTACTGGATGTTGGGTTTGAGGGCATTGCCATCGGCGGTCTGTCGGTCGGCGAACCCAAGGAGGAAATGTTCAGCATGCTTGATGCGCTCGCGTCACATTTGCCGAAAGGTCAACCCCGTTATCTGATGGGCGTCGGCACGCCCGCGGATTTAATCGAAGGCATTGACCGCGGTATCGACATGTTCGACTGCGTCATGCCGACGCGAAATGCCCGAAATGGCACGCTGTTCACTGATTTCGGGCCCATTCACATCAAACAGGCGCGTTTCCGGGATGATCCGCGTCCTGTCATGGAAAACTGTAACTGCTATGCCTGTCAGCATTTTTCATGCGCCTATCTGCGGCATTTGTACGTATCCGGAGAAATTCTAAGTTCGAGGTTGAATACAGTACACAATCTTCACTACTATTGCGCGTTCATGCGGCGGGCGCGCTCCTCGATTGAAGCGGGGAAATGGCCCGAATTCCGCGATCAGTTCCTGCGCGGCTACCGCGGCAATCAGGACATATCAGGAGATATTTGAATCATGAATCACAATTTTAGCCGAAAGAACCGGAACCGTTCTCTCATCCTTGTCGCCATGACTTTTTTGGCATGCCTTGCCGTCCCCGGCCAGGCGCTGGCCGAAAGTTCAGCCCTGCCGATATCCGGTCTTGCCTCACTGGCGCCGCTGCTTCTTATCATTGTCATCTTTTATTTTCTGCTGATTCGCCCGCAGCAGAAGCGAGTGAAAGCGCATCGCGGCATGATTGATGAACTGAAAAAGGGTGATAAAATTATTACGGGGGGGGGTATCATTGGAACGGTTCGTGACGTTAGCGAGGATATCGTCAAGCTGGATATTGCCGACAAGGTGCGTATTACCATTAAACGTGACACGATTACCGGCCTCGCAGATTAACGGGCCAGTTGTAAACTGGCTCTAGCGCCCCGACTTAAATCCACGCCTACAAGAAAGGATCATTCATGCATGCCTATCCACGCTGGAAACTCTGGTTAATTGCCGCTGTACTGGTTGTTTCGGCCATGAGCAGCCTTCCCAACATCACAACGCCGCCGTCATGGTGGCCGGAAATGTTCAGCAAACCCCTGAATCTGGGCCTGGACTTGAAGGGTGGCGTAAGCATGGTGCTGAATGTAGATGTCAACAAGGCTGTGGAGAGCTCGGTGGAGGAAGATGTGGACAGCGTCCGACAAACCCTGCGAAAGGCCAGAATTCGGTATCGCAAACTGGATGCCAGGGGGCAAACGATCAGCATTGTCATTAGAAAAGCAGAAGATGCCGATACCGCCCGGAAATTACTGGACAAGAATTTTCCCAATTATCGTTTGACGGATAAGGGGAATGGACGCTTTGAGCTGACGATTAAAGAAAAGGATGCCAAAGAAATCAAAAAATTTGCCGTGGATCAGGCTATCGAAGTGATACGCACCCGAATCGACGCACTGGGAACCACGGAACCGGTTATCATCAAACAGGGGAAACAGCGGATTCTGGTACAGATTCCAGGCTATGAAAACACGGCCCGGGCTAAAAGCCTGATCGGACGCACCGCCCAGCTTGAATTCAAGCTGGTCGATGAAAAAGGTGATTTGGACAAAGCGCTCCAGGGCCAGATTCCATCCGGCGACATTATTATGTATGGCCCGGAAACCACACGCAACGGTCAGCCGTTCAAGCAACCGTATCTGCTCAAGAGACGCACCGAGCTGTCCGGCACGGAAATATCCGATGCGCGCGTTTCCATTGATTCGCGTTTTAACGAATATGCAGTCACCCTCAAGTTTAACAGCAAGGGCGCACGCAGGTTCGACCAGTTGACCAAGAATCATGTTGGCGACCGCTTCGCCATTATTCTGGAAGGCGTAGTCAATTCAGCGCCTGTCATTCGTGAGCGTATTTCCGGCGGTTCAGCGCAAATCACCGGCAATTTTACACCCGCCGAAGCGCATGATCTGGCCATTGTATTGCGCGCCGGCGCCTTGCCTGCCCCGGTCAAGGTGATGGAAGAACGATCCGTCGGTCCCAGTCTGGGTAAGGATTCCATCGAGGAAGGGATGAACTCCATCATCATCGGTGGTATTCTGGTACTCGTCTTCATGGCCGTGTACTACCGCGGCTTCGGCATGGTTGCCGATCTCGCGCTCGCGTTCAACATGCTGTTGATTGTTGCCGCCATGAGCATGATCGGTGCGACCCTCACCCTGCCGGGGATGGCAGGTATCGTATTAACTATTGGTATGGCCGTCGATGCCAACGTTCTGATCTTCGAACGTATCCGTGAAGAACTTAATCTTGGAAAAACGCCACTGGCTGCCATTGACGGCGGCTATGACAAGGCATTCAGCACCATTGTCGACGCCAACATCACCACGCTGATTGCCGCCATTGTACTGTTCCAGTTTGGCAGCGGTCCGGTCAAGGGCTTCGCCGTAACGCTTTCAGTCGGCATTCTGGCCTCCATGTTTACGGCCATTACGTTTACCCGCGCAATTATTTCCCTGTTTATGGAAAAACGCGGCCACGTTAAATCGCTGAGTATTTAAGGAAAATATCATGCAACTCATTCGTCCTGACACTCATATTGATTTTATCGGCAGGCGAAAAATTGCCATGGCGGCCTCCGGTCTCCTGTTGCTTCTGTCCGTGGGCCTCCTCATCTTCAAAGGGCTTAATTTCGGTATCGACTTCACGGGTGGAACGCTGGTCGAAATGAGATTTAAACAGCCGCCCGAGATCGCCGAAGTTCGCAACAGCCTGAAACCCGCCGGCTATGCGCAGGCGATCATTCAGGAATATGGCGCTCCCAACGAAATTCTCATCCGCGTACAGAACAAACACGGTGAAGAATCGGCCACCATCAGTACAGCCATCCTGCACGCTTTAACCACACGTTTCGGCGCCGATGGCGTACAAATGCGGCGCGTGGAATTCGTCGGTCCGCAGATGGGTAAGGAGCTGGCATACGATGGCATCATGGCCGTACTGATCGCCATGTTTGCCATTTTAATCTACGTCACCTTCCGCTTTGAATTGCGCTTTGCCCTGGGCGCTGACATTGCGCTGTTACACGACGTCATCATGGTGCTGGGGCTTTTCGCCCTGACCGGCAAGGAATTCACGCTCCCCGTCGTTGCCGCCCTGCTAACAGTCATTGGCTATTCTCTGAATGATACTATCGTGGTATTTGACCGCATCCGCGAAAACATCGCCGCCAACCGCAAGAAGAAGAAGCCCGATGACGAAGAGACTATCGTCAATGCCTCCGTCAACCAGACCTTAGCGCGCACCCTGATGACTTCGCTGACCACGCTGCTGGTGGTCGCCGCCCTGTTTTTCCTTGGTGGCGAGGTCATCCATGGTTTCGCGCTGGCGTTGATGGCCGGCATCATCATCGGCACCTACTCCTCCATTTATATCGCCAGCCCGGTTATGCTGGCCTTGCATGGACGGTTCCAGCAGAATGAAGAAGAAAAGAAAAAAATGGCGGCCCGGCCCTAGTGCTGCCCTTTACCCATAAGTCATGTCACAGAGCCCTTCCGCACGGGTCAGACCAAGGCGCGGTGCGCAGATAATGGTTACCCCATTAGCAAGCGCCGCAACGCCGGTATGGTCCGTGCGCAAGGGCTCCCTTCGGGCGATTCGCTGTGGCATAACGTATGGGTAAAGGGCAGCCCTAGTGCGGGACAGCTTTCTGCCGGGGGATGTCACCCCTGAACCGGATGCCG
>CAYOUW010000053.1:0-13655 GCA_964407235.1 uncultured Zetaproteobacteria bacterium
TTGTATTGCGATTGCAAACACCAAGGGAGGCAGCGGTAAAACGACGTTGACGGCCAATCTGGGGGCGTACCTGGCTTGCTGCGGCTGGCGGGTTCTGCTGATTGATGCGGATATCCAGCCAACGCTTTCCAATTACTTCCCCATCGAGGCAAATGAATCCGGGCTGACCTCGATGATGACGGAACTGAACGTGAATACATCCATCAGCCGGATTCCCGCCCAGGAAATGGACATTATCTATTCGGATGACCCTGACGGGCGACTGCATGAATGGATCATGCGTCAGCCGGACGGAAGACTGAGAATCCGGGCGGCGGTAAATCTGTTCAGGAAACATTACGACATTGTCCTGATTGATACCCAGGGCGCGGCAGGGCCTCTGCTGGAGGCAGCAGTCATGGCGGCGGATGTAATTGTAAGTCCCGTGCCTTCGGAGATCCTGTCCGCACGGGAATTCATTCGAGGCATGAACCTGGTGCTGGAGAAGGTAAGGCCCATGCTGGGCTTTATCGGCGCGGCTCCGCCACCGCTGAAGGCTGTACTTTACCGCCTGGATCGGACACGTGATGCTGGGCGCATCGCGGAACAGTTCCGTATGGCTGATTTTCAGGATGAATCCGGTTTTACGCTTCTGGAAACATGGGTGCCGAGCGCCAAGGCGTATCGAGAATCGGCGACCCGGCAAATACCGGTGTATCAACTGGATGGCAAACGCAGGGGAGCATCGCCCTGCGGCGCGGAAGTGATGGAGGGGTTGGGTAGCGCCCTGTCCCGTAGAAGAGCGTGCTATCAGCGAGCTCTGGCGGGATGTGCGGCAAGGCGTGCGAGCGCGGGACTGGCAGTAGCCAATTCAAACGAGCACAACGCAGCCGAACGCCCGCCAGAACTCGCCCGAAGGGAGTCCTTCCAGTGAGCCAATGCGGCGTTGCACCCCTTGCCAAGGGCATGCCATTGCCCGCAGGATGCGCCTTGCCATGGCTCACTGGGAGGGCTCTGATGGCATGCTCTTCTACGGGATAGGACGCTATGGAACTGCTGTCCGGGGATGTCCCTACTTCGACCCAACCCAAATCTGCGGTTGCCTGAAGGTATCCGGATGGAGGTTGATGTAAGAAGCAGCCTGCGCGCCGGTTACTTCAAGCTGCCTGAATCAGTTCAAATTAAAACGGATGCGCCGTTGATGCCGGTGCAGATGATGCTGACGCTGGATCAGATTCGTCCCTATGACCGCAACCCCAAGCATGCCAGCCATCCTCGTTATGAGGAGTTGAAGGCATCCATTGCGGCGGTCGGCATTCGTAATCCATTCACAGTTACACAGCGTCCGGGCGAAGAGCATTACATCATCGAATCGGGCGGCAACACACGCCTGTACATCCTGAATGAACTCTGGAAAGAAACGGCTGATGAGCGGTTCCGGCACGTGCAGGTGTTATTCAAACCTTGGACGGGCGATGTCAGCGTTTTGTCCGCCCATATCGCCGAGAATGAATTGCGCGGGGATATGTGCTTCGCGGACAAGGCGATGGCAATCCACTCCCTGAAGGGAGCCATAGAAGAAGAACGCGGGGCATCCATTTCATGGCGTGAGTTCGAGCGGATGCTTCCGGATCGGGGACTGACCTTCTCGCATGCGCAGTTGGCGCGCATGAAGGATCTCGTCGATATTTTATCCGGCCTTGCGCCCGCCGGCCTGCTGCGAGCGCTTGGCCCGCATCATGTACAAACGATAAAGAGTGCTTTCTCCGCATGGGCGAAACAAACCAAAGATGAGCAGAAATCGTTCCTGCGGAAGCATGCCGATGCAATCCGGGAAGGGCTTTCGCTGTGTGGTGATGATCCATCAAGAATCACCTCGGCCCTCCAGAACATCCGGAGAAATATCCCGGTTCAGGCTGAACCGGGGGAAACGGATGTCCCGGCTCAGGCCATTGCGGATGAAGCATCTTCCGCCAACGGGATTGAAACTGGTCCCCGGCCTGAAACACCGGAACCCGTATGCCTTCTACAACGCATTATCCTGATACGGCCCAGGAATTATGAGTTGGCCAAATCACTGGCCGACGGGCGGGTGAATGTTTCCCCTACCGACAGAGGCTTCGGATTCGACCTGGATGAAGACAATGCCGATCGTCTTGGCGACAAACGGTTCCTGGCTGATATAGCGGCCTTCCAGATGCAGGAACGGGACGGGAGCATTTCTTTGTCGGCGTGGTGCGGACTCCACAACGAAGATGCCGACCGGTTGCTGGAGCTGCTCCGCAATGTTCGGGAGATCACGCAAGCGGTTCGTTTAACCAGCACTCAAACAAGCGTGTCCGATCCGGCCACCCTGGATAATGAGACGATTATGCGAATACAAAACCGGCTTGATTCGGGGGCCGGAACATGAAAGGAGATTACATATTTTATTTGTTGCGGGCGGTAATGGATCAGCGGGATCCGGGCATATCTCCCGAGGCGCGGGAAAAGCTACAGGCGCTGACGATGCAGGATATGGAACTGCTGGCCGGCTGCCGGTGCAGGATATTTTCCATTTCACTGTGTTCGCCCCGCCCTTTACACACAAATCACGCTTCAGAAGCCTTCCAGACGGGTCAGGCCAAGGCGCGGTGCGCAGATAATGGTTATTCCATTGGCAAGTGCCGCAACGAAGGTATGGCCGTCTGGAAGGATTCCCTGCGGGCGAGCCGTTGACCGGCCATCTGTCTGCGTTGCGCTCTCTTGCAAGGGAGTGGCCATTGCTGCGAGAGCACGCCTTGCATCTGACCGGCCAACGACTCGCTGAAGGCGATTTGTGTGTAAAGGGCGGGGCCAGGACGAGCTCGACCGGGCACTGCGGCGGGTTGATCTGGTAAAGAGGGACATTCGCCTCGTTCATGAGTATATCCGGCATGGAGCATCGACCGCGATGATGAAAACGCTCTTCAGCATGAATCGCGAGGATACCGCCCGATTGCGTGGCAAGCTGGGGGTACCCAATCAGGGTGGCAGGCCGTCCAAGCCATTGCCATACGAAGCATCAAGAATATGGACCCTGTGGTGTTCTTCCCACCAGATGGATGAAAGGGAGCGGTTTCTGCATGTGGCCAAGCGCATGGATATGCCATTGCCGATCATATGGAACGAGGTAAAGAGCCGCACACTGGGGGAGAACAGACCCAGGGACGGCAGCGCTTGCCAAGAAAGTTGTCCCCGTGATCCGGGCCGATAAAAGAAGCTGTATCCATGGCGGCATCCATCGCATGCTCGCCTATCGCAAGGGTTGGTCTGCGAGAAAGAATGAAGGGGCCGTCGTCTATACGGGAAGCTGGCACGATTCGATTCCCCGGCGGCTGATTCTTGATCCGCTGCTGAATCCGACCGAGAAGCTGGTCTGGCAAATCATCCGCACCCATATCGGCCAACCGGGAGAGGATGGCGCGTGGCCGAGCGTCGCGCGCATGGCTCGGCTCGCCTGCGTGAGCAGGCCTACGGTTCAGAATTCCATAGATGTATTGCAGGCGACCCGCTGGCTGCATGCCGTGCGTAGGGTTCGGGATGAACACGGCAATGTGATTGGCAACTATTACCTGTTGCACGCCTCGCCCTTGCCCGTGTCCGAGACCATGCTGCTTGCACCGGACTACCTGGCCACGCTTAGACGTATGTCGCGCCTGGACGGGCCTTCAAAGAAACGGGTCAATGAAGTCTCCGGTTTCGTGCTGGATCGCCTGATACACGGTGCTGAGGATGAGGGTGATAGCTCGCTTGCCAACATGCGTCAGCATCTCAACGAAAACGCCACGCCGCCGTCAGCGACGCTGACGCCGTTGCTGGATGCCGCCGAAAACATGGACCAGACGCTGGTTCAGCCTGAACCGGAAAAGGACGATGCGGTGCAATACACATGGCCGGAATCCGTCAGGGATGTAAGGGATCATGCACAGGCCATCCTCAGAAGCGCTCCCACTGAATTGCGCCAGTCAGTCCTTGATACGCTGGCCCGCGCCAGCAATGTGCAGAACCCGCTGGGCTACCTTGCGGGCTTGGTGGATCGCGCGCGGAAGGGATTATTTGTGGATATGAAGGCTCAAAACCGCAGGCAATCTATGGAGGCGGACGCATTGTCCGATGCGCTTGATGCCGCACGCATGGCGTTGGCGGCAGGCAGGTGCGTCACGATCCGTGGCCATGACATAGAGGAGATTGTGGCGTCAGGGCTTATCAAACGAAGCGACCGGGATGGCTATTTCCAAGCGTTTTCCATCGGGATCAGGCCCGAGGATATTGATATTGAGAACGAGTAGCGGTTTTATCAGCCTTCAGTTGCATTATGCATCAAAATAGATACACTTCTATCATGAACAAGCCGTTGTTGCGGGTGAAGTTTTATGCCCATTGATGAACTTGAGACTATGCTCGCCGAAACGGGTGAACTGGAAGAAGTACGGGCATTAGCGGCCAAGAAAATCCTGGCTGCGGATATTTACTACATGATGGATAAAACAGGTATGAGCAAGGCACAGCTTGCCAAAAAGATGCACACGGCGAGGCCGGTGGTGGATCGGCTGCTTGATCCTGAAAATACAGGCGTGACTTTGAAAACGATTGCCAAAGCCGCTGCCGTGCTTGGCGGTCAAGTCCGCGTACAGGTTTAATCACCAGATACCTTCTTCAAATCAATCCGGTTCAGCCTGAACCAGCGGGTATTCCATGCCTGTAAAACAGGCAATCTCTTTTCTGATAAGGCGTTAGATATAAGCGGCGGTTGAAGTTCCTGTGGATAATTCTTCCTGCCGATCTGTGTAAAGAATCTTTACTCAGTTGCAGTGTAAAGAATTTTTACATCCCCATGTAAAGATCATTGAATCAGTTAATTTTACACAAATACCCATAGAAAAAATTAAACAATCACAACAACAACGGCACAGCCTGGTTCAGCCTGAACCGGCGGAGAGCGGATCGCCAATCATGTTGTTGTATTGGAACGGTCCGGTTCCAGGAAAAACCGCCAGCCGCCAGCCGACAGGTTTCATGCGTTGCCGAGCCTCCCGCATAGTCTTTCGCTGCGTACAAAACGAGGAGGCCATCATGGCGGATGTGCAAATGCCGGGTTCCCTGGCCGGTGAGGCAAGTATCGAGATTCATACCAGGCAGGGGTGGCGGCTGGTGTACAGCCGAAGATCGGACGGCAGTTCATCGCCGATGACGGGCCTGCTTCGCTTCGCGGGGCGCATGAATGCCATCTGGGCCGCAGCCCGGGCGGATGACCCGTTTGCCGACTGGTATCTTGAGAAAACGTACCATGCCATTGAGAAGGCGAGGATGGAGATCGGCGATCTTCATCGCATGCTCGCCGCTCATTTCCGCAGCGAGAAAAAGAAAGGCGTGAACGTAAACGTAGCGGCATCCAGCACCCCGGTCAGTGTGCCGCTCCAGTTTGCAACGCCCTACGGATTCATGGGAGCCTACCTCGTATCCGAGTGCGATGAATTGATCCGCGCCTGTTACACCTGCCGCTATGTCGGCCTGATCTCCTATGCGAAAAACGAACAGAACATCCGCCGCGCCATGCGCCTGGTACTGCACGCTTTCGAGCTTCAGCGCGAATACAAATTCCACGGAGTCACGCGCGAAGACGCCCGCGCCGCGAATGCAAAATGGAATAAGGCCGTAGAGGATATGGGCAACCCACCGCCCGATATTGTGGACGGTCACAGACCCAAAGCGTCGCCGCGTATCAGTGATGGCGTGGACGAACCGGAAAAGACGGAAACAGAGAGATTGACTGACAGATAGAGTCCGTGGCTGACAAGGTATGCCATTGCTTAAACGCATCATTTGTATGGGTGACAAACCATATGAAGCAACCTATCTTCACTTTTTTCTATTGATTGGGGGGTGTTGCGGGTGATTCGATTTCGCTTGAAAGAACTCATTGCTGATCGTGAATTCCACGCTGGGAAAAGAATAACCTTTGAAGAAATCGCCAGTGAGGCAGGAATACACCGCACGACACTGTCCAAGATCGCCAACCAACGCGGTTACAACACCACAACAGATAATCTGGACAAGCTTTGCGATTACTTTGACTGTCCGATTGAGAAGCTGGTTGAGCATGTTCCCACCACTGACAAAGAGTCAATGGTGAATCCGAAATCTTAACTGGACACTTTTTAAATTGATAATACGAGGAACCAAACGATGTTTTTAAAGCAAGCATGCAAACCGAGAGATAGCGTATTCAATCGAGACCGGCGGGATGTGGTGTTGGATTTGTCTGATTTATTGGAAGACAAGGTTGATGCTAAACAATTTTTTGAGGAAAATTTTGTAACATCCGGGATGGGTACACTGCTGGCAAAAACTTTTGATCGTCTGGAAAATAGGAATGATCAGGCCAGTACGTTTTTGCTTACCCAGGCCATGGGCGGTGGTAAAACGCATAACATGATTGCTTTGGGACTATTGGCAAAGCACCCTGAATTGCGGGCATCCGTGCTTGGTGATGATGGGCCGGGAACAACGTTTGGTCAGGTTCGTGTCGTTGGGTTCCACGGCAGGCAAACAGATGCGGCATTTGGTCTGTGGGGAGAAATCGCAGAACAGTTAGGGAAAAAGAATGCGTTCTCCGATTGCTATTCGCCATTGAAAGCACCCGGCGAATCGGCCTGGATCAATCTGCTAAAAGGTGAGCCAACATTAATCCTGCTGGATGAACTGCCGCCGTATCTGGAGTACGCCAAGGCAGTCGGCGTTGGTAATAGTGATTTGTCCGTGGTGACTACGGCGGCTCTTTCCAATCTTCTTGTTGCCGTGAATAAGCAGGAACTTTCCAATGTCTGTGTCATTATTTCCGATTTGACCGCTGCTTATGAAGGCGGGGGGGCGCAGATTAACCATGCTCTCGAAAATCTGCGTAAGGAGACCAACCGCTCCGCCATGCAGATTGAGCCGGTCAACTCACAGGGTGATGAAATTTATCATATTCTTAGAACCCGCCTGTTTGATTCCTTACCGGATAATGAAACGATTAAGGATGTTGCCAACGCCTATGCCAAGGCTGTGCGCGATGCCAGGGAAATGGATGTCACCAATGAGTCTGCGGATTCCTATGCAGCGCAATTGATTGAGTCTTATCCATTCCATTTTTCCATCCGCAATCTCTATGCTCGGTTTAAGGAAAACCCTGGATTCCAGCAGACGCGTGGTCTTATCAGATTGATGCGCACCATCGTTTCCAATATGTATGAAACAGACCGAGCGGCAAAAATGCAGTTGATTCATCCTTATGATCTCAACCTCAACAATGAGGAGGTTGTTTCCGAAATCAATGCCATCAATCCATCCTTGCGTGAGGCGATTACCAACGATATTGCCAATAACGGACATTCCATCGCTGAAAAAATGGATCGCAAACTGGGTTCGGGAACTGATGCTCAGGATGTTGCCACACTGATTCTTGTTGCCTCGCTGGCCAATATCCCGGATGCGACCCATGGGCTACGTGAAAGCGAAATCATGGGCTACCTGTGCGCACCGGGGCGTGACATTTCCAAAATCAAGAAGGATATCGTGGATCAGTTGCCTGCTCAGGCATGGTATCTGCACAGTAGCCAGGATGGGCGTCAATTTTTCAAAAATGTACAAAATCTGGCCGCCAAGCTGCATGCGTTAGCAGGCTCCTACAATCGAGAATCCTCGTTAAAGGAGTTGCGTTCGTACCTTGCCGGGCTGTTCTCCCCAAGCCTTAAAGATTGCTATCAACAAGCGGCAATCTTACCCGGACTAGATGAGCTTAGTGATCAGGCGGATCGAGTCACACTGATTGTCACGGAACCAACCAGCCATCGTGCGCCGGAATCACGGCTCAGTGAGAGCTGGGATAAATTCGTGAAGGATATCGTCTTTGCCAATCGGTTCATGTTCTTAACCGGCGATCACGAGACATTGGAAAGCGTGATTGAACAGGCGGCGCGGTATAAAGCCATTCAATCCATCATTGGAGAATTTGAGTCACAGAGGCTGTCCGAGCGAGATCCACAATGGATCTCAGCACACGATAATCTGGACAAGATTATGCTGAGTTTACGCAGTGCCATTCAGGAAACGTTTACTACACTGGTCTATCCGACCAAGGGTGGATTCCGTTCTACCGATGTGCGTATCCAGTTTGAGAACAACCGATTCGATGGCGAGCAGCTTATCCGTAATACGCTGGAAAAAGTGCAAAAATTCACCACGGATACAGGGAGTGAAACCTTCCGCAAAAAAGCTGAGGCTCGTTTATTCGGAGGCCAACAGACGGCAGCATGGCCGGAGGTTAAACGCCGCTCCGCCACACAAATAGAATGGCAGTTTCACCGCATGGATGCTTTGGATGTGTTAAAATCAGAGTGCATTGAAAAAGATATTTGGCGTGATGAAGGCGGGTATGTTAACAAGGGGCCATTCCCCCCGCCGGAAACTGAAGTGCGTATCCAACGGATCAGCCGAGATGACACAACGGGAGAAGTTACTTTAAGGCTTACCCCTGTTCACGGGAACACGATCTATTACGAAATGGGTGGCAGCGATCCGTCATCCTCGTCCTCAAAGGTCGAGAATCTGGATACATTCAGAACGAAGGATTTAAGCATTACTTTTGTCTGCGAAGATTCGGGCGGTGCGCATAAGCGCGGCAAGGTTGAAACGTGGAAAAACACCATCACGTTGAAGCACCGTGTCTATCAGCAAGATGATGACTGGATGGTAGAACTCCAGGCTGTTCCTCATGCCAACATTCGTTACACATCCGATGGCTCTGACCCCAAAACCAAAGGAGTCAGTTATGAGGGGCCATTTGTGTCACCAAAAGATAGCCCCTTCATACTGGCCATTGCCGAGCATGATGATACTACCTCGAATGAGGAAAAAATTGATGTCAGCCAGTATCGAGCGCGTGAGGTCAAAATCAATTCGACCAAACCGGCGATATGGAAACGGCGACGATCAAACCTGACGACACATGTGGCCTTTGATTTCATTGACCGGCTGAAAAAGTTCCATGGAAAAGCAGATAGCGTTACAATCAGCGTGCGTGCCAATGATGAAACGCAGGATATCGACTACGCCAGTGCAGAAGGATTTCTGATTGCCGGTGATGCGTTTGAATCCACGGTTAAAGCTTGCCGTGATATGGTGGATGGCGGCCAGATATTTCTTAGCGTGGCAATGATTCACTTTGATAAAGGTCAGGATTTACAGGATTGGGTTGCGGATGAAAAAGGAAAGTTACGACCGGGTGAGGTAAGTCAGTGAACAAGAAATCCCGACCGTTGGGTTTCGGCTTTGATCCGAAGCAAAGTGAACACTATTTTTTGGTGTCCTTGCCCCACTCGCTGGCAAAGAGCGCCGAAGTGGAAATCTCCGAACATTTCCACTGGCAAGCCCCTGAAAAGGGAAAGGTGATTCCAGTATCTTTCAATGATGAAGATGCACAGGCCAAGGTTTTCCTGCCTCGGTCTGCATGGGATGATATTGCCGAAGAGGTAAAAGCGGAGTTCAACCGCCGGTTACGCACACTTGGGATCAAAACAGGTGCCTGGCTCAAGCGTGGTCAAGTTCCTGTGGATCGAACGCTGGGCAAAGAATTGGTATTGCTGGCATGGGCAATTGAAGAAGCTGATCCGGTATTGATATCCACCGCCGTGCGCAACTGGCTGGGTTTGGCTCCAGAAGAACGCTGGTGGCTGTACATGATGACCAACGCATCCACAGGCCACGCCATCAATGGCCGCAACAAAGGCTGGCGCAAGGCCGTGCGCTTTGCTCTGACGGAAAACCCCATTAGCGAGGGATCGCTAAGGAAGCGGAATAGCGATTTTGAACTGCCCTTGTTGATGGCGATGAAACGATAAGTATGACTGTGCATCATGCGCGGGTGGGTCGGGTGACGGATTGACAACTGTAAATTATCACTTTACAATTTTACCCATTGGTTTCCGATGATCAAGAGTTTCCGTCATAAGGGGCTGGAAAGGTTCTTTCGCTCAGGGAGTAAAGCCGGAATTCAGGCAAACCATGAAAAAAAGTTACGCAGACAGTTGGCGCGTCTGGATGCTGCAATCCAGTCTAACGATATGAATATTCCAGGTTGGAAACTGCACCCGTTGCAAGGGAGTCTGGATCAGCACTGGGCTGTTTGGATCAGTGGCAATTGGCGCATCACTTTTGCGTTTGATGGCGACGATGCCGTGCTGGTTGATTATCAAGATTACCATTAGTTCAATTCAGGAGGTCATGTCATGAGCCGTATGTTTAACCCGCCCCACCCAGGGGAGTTGCTGAAAGAAGATGTATTGCCCAGCTTGGGGTTGACTGTGGGTGAAGCCGCCCGCCAGCTTAGTGTCACACGAGTGACGCTCTCCAAAATCATCAATGGAAAATCGAGGATTTCTCCCGATATGGCGGTGCGTTTGTCACTATGGTTGGAGACATCAGCGGATTCGTGGCTGAACATGCAAAGCGCCTATGATCTCTGGCAGGCCGAGCAAAAAACGCGACCGCCTGTTGTTGCAGCTCACCCCATGCACACATGAATGACACACCCCTCACATTCATCGAGGATCAGTTTCCCGTATCGCTGGTTTCCAAGGAGAGCTACAAAGAGCGCAAGGCGGTTGCTGGTCAAACATTGACGGGGTTGGGCAAGTGGTGGGGGCGCAAGCCGTTGATTTTAGTACGTGCTTCTATTCTTGGTCTGTTGATGCCTGCCTCCAATGATCCTAAAAAGGATCGGGATATCTTTCTGAAAATTTTGACGATGGATGATGATGGCATGTGGCAACGGCGTAACAAGGCACTGCCGTTAGCACTCATTCTGGAATATGCGCCTACCAGAGCATTGGCTTGTATTGATCACAGCGGCGTGCGCCCGGCATGGATGAAAGGCACAACCAAAGCGGACAGGGAAGCCTTGATGCGCATTGTGTTTGATCGGCTCTCTTATGATGACAAACTGGCCTATTGTGCCCGACCGGAACAGGTCGAGGGGCCATCCGCGACCGCGTGGAAAACGATCAATAGCCATCTCGGCACATCCGCCTCCAGTTTACAGGCTTTGATGCAGCAACTGGGCGAACGCCGTTTTGGTCATACGCCGAAAGTTGGCGATGCCTTTTGCGGTGGCGGTTCCATTCCCTTTGAAGCGGCACGCATGGGTTGTGAAGCCTTTGGCTCTGATCTCAATCCGGTAGCGACACTGCTGACCTGGGCATCCATCCATCTGATCGGCGGCGGTGAGGCGGTGCAGGAAGAAGTGCAGCAAGCGCAAGAAGAAGCTTATGAGGCGGCAGATGCGCAAATCACAGCATGGGGCATTGAGCATCATGCCAAAGGCTGGCGCGCCGATGCCTACATCTACTGTGTAGAAGCGCGTTGTCCGGCGAGTGATTATATGCTGCCGCTGGCACCATCGTGGGTGATTAGCGAAAAGTACAAGGTCTGTGCGGTACTCAAGCCGGATCATGAGGCTAAACGCTACGACATCAAAATCGTGGTCGATGCTGATCCCGTCACCTTTGCCAAGGCCAGGCAGGGCACGGTGCAGAGTGGGCGTATGGTCTGCCCGGAAACAGGTGAAAGCTTTTCCATCACCAGCATTCGTGGTGATCGTCGTGTGGATGGGAAAACCCAATACGGCCTGCGGCTGTGGGACAATGATGATCTGGTGCCAAGGCCGGATGATCTGTTTCAAGAACGGCTCTATTGCGTGCGCTGGGTGGAAAATTATTGGGATGATCGTACAGAGAGAGAAAAGACACTCAGACATTATTGTTCTGTGGATGCAGATGATCTGGCGCGTGAGGTGAAGGTGCTGGCACTGCTGCAAGCGCGATTCAGCGACTGGCAGGAGAAGGGATACATACCCAGCCGGAAGATTGAACGCGGTGGAGATAAGACCGAAGAGCCCATTCGTACACGCGGCTGGACGCATTGGCACCACCTGTTCAATCCGAGGCAGTTACTGGTAACCGGATTGTTGGCCAGCTCATTTGGCGGGCAGTCACAAAAATTAATTTCTACACAGCAGCTTATCTTGGGTCGATTAGCAAACTGGAATTCACGGAATTGTAGATGGCTTGCAACCCAAGGCGGAGGAATTGGAGGTGGAAAAGATACTTTTGACAATCAGGCACTGAATGCAATGCTTAATTATTCTTGTAGGCCTTTGTCTGCACTAAACTCGGCACAGTTGAATTTCAATCAGTTTGATATAGAAACAAAGATATCTGTAGAGGTAAAGGATGCGAGGCAGGTCTCTACGATAAATGATATCTGGATCACCGACCCTCCTTATGCCGATGCTATCAACTATCACGAACTGACAGATTTCTTCCTTGCCTGGTACGAAAAACATATTCCAAAGGCATTCCCCGAGTGGTACACCGACACTAAAAAAGCATTGGCCGTGCGCGGCTCTGGCAATGATTTCAAACATGCGATGGTCGATGTCTATACCAACCTAGCGAAACACATGCCGAATAACGGGCTACAGATGGTGATGTTCACCCATCAGGATGCCTCGGTCTGGGCTGATCTGGCAATGATTCTGGCCAGTGCTGGATTGCGCGTCACTGCAGCATGGACAATTGCCACCGAAACCACTTCCGGCTTGAAGAAAGGAAACTATGTGCAGGGCACAGTGCTGCTGGTGTTGCGTAAGCGGTTGAATGAAGCGAGCGCCTTTCTTGATGAGGTCTATCCAGAAGTGGAGGATGAAGTGAAACGGCAGCTCGACCACATGCTGGCGCTGGATGATCAGGAGATGCCAAACTTTGGCGATACCGATTACCAGCTTGCAGCCTATGCTGCTGCACTGAAAGTGATTACCCGTTATGGCGAAATTGATGGCCGTTCGATCCGCTATGAACTTTTTCGCCATCGGGACAAAAAAGAGCCCAACGAGTTTGAAAAGGTGATTGATCGTGCCGTGGAGATTGCTTCTGACCACCTGGTGCCCAAGGGGCTGGATCGGCAGCACTGGCGGGTGCTTTCAGCCATGGAACGGCTCTATCTCAAGGGGCTGGAACTGGAAAATCATCAGGAGGCCAGAAGCGGCGCGTATCAGGAGTTGGCCAAAGGCTTTGGCGTGCGCGAATACAAAGAACTATATGCCGGAACACGCGCCAATGAAGTGCGCTTCAAGAGCGCATCGGAATTCAAGCGCAGCGCACTCGGTCGAGGTGGTTTTGGTGATTCCCTGTTGCGCCAGATGCTATTCGCGATTCATGAAACGGTAAAACAGGATGATGCCCGCGAAGGGCTGAACTGGTTGCATACGGAAGTCGATGACTACTGGAGCAAGCGCAAATTGATCGTTGCCCTGTTTCACTATCTGGCGGCGATGGCGCATGCGCCTCACATGCCGCATTGGGAAGTGGATGCGGATGCGGCACTGCGGTTGGCAGGCGCGGTCGAAAATGACCATGGATGAATTGAGAATGGTGAATGTCGGAAAAATCTGCCAGAAATCAATGGTTGGTTGTTTTCCTGTCTCCTGACCTTTGTCCCCTGATACTCTGACATGATTGTAGCTACTCAGCACCCCTGCAAGAAAATGACTGTCACTGCCCAGATTGTAAGTTCTCAATAAGTTGAGGTAAAGGGTTGCCAAATTGCAAAAATCAATT
>CAYOUW010000054.1:0-13389 GCA_964407235.1 uncultured Zetaproteobacteria bacterium
ATCACTTGACGGCGTAAGCCATTGGTTTACGCACCCGTCACGGATGTTTCAGTCCAGATGCTCTTCAATGAGTTCAACGAGCTTGGCTTTGTTGATAGCGCCAACCTTGGTGCCCTGGACATTACCGTCGCGAAACAGCATCAGCGTGGGAATGCCACGGACGCCATACTTTCCGGGCGTATTGGGATTATCATCAATATTTATTTTGGCGATGGTAACCCGGCCATGCATCCCGTCCGAGACTTCATCGAGTATGGGGGCGATTTGCTTGCAAGGTCCGCACCACGGCGCCCAGAAATCGACCAGCACGGGGCCGGATGCCTTCAATACGTCATTTTCAAAGCTGTCATCACTGACATGAATGATATGTTCAGATGCCATTTACATGTCTCCCTGTTTAATATGTGGCGCATACCGTAGCCGCAACAGGGGGGAGGCGTCAACCATGTCCGATGCACTGACACGCGATATCCGGAAACATGTCGATCATGCGGGGGGATGGCTGCCCTTTGATGCATTCATGCGCGATGCCCTGTATCGCCCCGGGTTTGGTTATTATGAATCCGCTGAGGTCTTTGGGGAACCGGGGGATTTTGTGACGGGGCCGGATATTGGCCCATGGCTTGCGCTGGCATTGGCCGATTTGATTTACTGGGGCTGGCAAGAACTGGGTAGCCCCGCGGACTGGAGTTTGATTGAGCAGGGAGGAGGAAGCGGGCGGCTGATGTGCGAGATCATCAAATCGCTGGAGCGAAAGCAGCGTCCGTTGCCCGCAAGAATGATAGGCGTCGAGGCCAGTGAGCATATGCGCCGGCGGCAACGTGTATTGTATCAGCGCGAAGGCATGGATATCCGACAGGCTTCCAGCCTGAGTGGACTGGAGCGTCAGGAGAATGCTCTGTATTTCTGCAATGAATTACCCGACGCTTTTCCCGTTCGATGCTTTGCATGGCGCCATCAAACCATGTTTGAGCGAGGCGTATGTCGGGATGGCGCAGGCTTTGCGTGGGACGAACGGCCGCTGAGCGACCCGCCGGATATTGATCCGGACGATATGCGAGCCTGGCCGGACGGTTATCATGGTGAGTGGAATCCCTCCCTGCTTTCCTGGCAATCGAAGATCGCCGCATGCATGCAACGGGGTTATGTGTTTTGTGTGGATTATGGTTACGCCGCGAGTGAATATTACCGTCCGGGGCGCCGGGAGGGGACGCTGCTGGCGCACCTGAAGCATCAGGCGTTGAGCGATGTGCTCACCGATCCCGGCAGCCGGGATATTACGGCCCATGTTGATTTTACCGCCTTGGCTGAAGCGGGCATGAAATCGGGCCTAGATATGGCCTGCTGGATGAGTCAGGGAGCATGGCTGGCCCAGAGTCCGTCTATTCAGGAACGCCTTCAACAGTTGGTCGTATCCAACGATATAAAAAGCGTTAACGCCATATCAGGCATAAAACGTATGATGATGCCGCAGGGAATGGGAGAATTGTTTAAATTATCTGTTCAATCATTGAATGTTTCGACGGAATATCCATCTTATCTCACCCGTTTTAATCGTTTACAGGCGCTTCGCCGGGAACGTGCGCCTTGACATGAAATAATGCCGGTTAACAATCAAGCTTGTATGTATTTCCCATCCTGTCATGTCCGGACACCCCAGGCGCAAGGCTTCTGCAAGCATTGTGGCGTCGCCTTGACTGGCGGGGACGAGGCTCCTCACATCGGTCCTTACAAACTTGAAGCCAAGCTGGGCGAGGGCGGCATGGGCGTGGTCTATCGCGCCCGGGATGAAAAATTGAACCGCGAGGTGGCGGTTAAGGTTCTCCACCCTCAAATGCTTAAGCAGCAAAGCCTGATGGAGCGTTTTTGCCGCGAAGCGCGTATGCACGCAAAGATTATTCATCCCAATATTGTCACCTTGCTGTCGCTTTATGAAGATGGAGAACACATGGCACTGGTAATGGAGATGGTGCATGGGGAAAATCTGAAGGAATATCTCTGCCAAAATCCCCGGCCTGCGCTGCTTGACGTGATCCGCATTGCCGAGGCGGTTTGTTCAGGACTTGAAGCGGCGCACAAGCTGGGCGTGGTGCATCGTGATCTCAAGCCCGCCAACATTCTCCTGGCGGCGGATGGCGCCGTCAAACTGATGGATTTCGGTCTGGCCAAACCCAAGCAGGGTGGGGATGATTTAACCCGGAGCGGCGCAACCGTTGGATCGTTTCGCTACATGGCGCCCGAACAAATCCTCAACCAGCCGATTGATGCCCGTACGGATTTGTATGCCCTGGGTATCCTGATGTATCAGATGACGACCGGTAAGCTGCCTTTTAATGCATCAGCCGGAGGCGAGTTTGAAATCCTGGAAAAACAGGTTCGCCATGATCCCGATTCTCCACGGAAGCTGAATGTTGCATTGCCGGTGGCCATGTCCGATCTGATTCTGGCATTGCTGGCTAAAGATCCGGATAAAAGGCCGGCCAGTTGTGAAGTGGTTCATAAAATATTGAGGGGTATCGCCATGCGGGCCGAACCTCCGCGGGCCAATGGGGTTTATTCACGTCATTTGTTTACCAAAATCCGGGTGCCGGGCATTCCATACCGATGGATCAAGGAAAAATTGTGGCCGCTTCCGGCGGGCTATTTTAAATCGCTGGCCGATTATCCGCTGAAGGATAAAATAAGAATGTTCAGGAGTGGCTGGATTCGCCTATATCTGAAAAAGCCGGTTAAGCTTTCGCGTATTGTAATCCACCGGGCCAGCGTGGGAAGACGGACCTTCAAGGGTGGAGAAATCAAGCTTGAAGTGGAGGACGGCAGAGGGCATTGGCGGACCCTTCTTGATCGCAAGGATCGCGATATTGATCGGCCGTTGAGTATTCGCAAATCCCGAAAGGCGCTTGCCCATGTCAAAGGCGTAAGGTTCAAATTCAGGACATCCGAGCCCATCACCATTGGGCCGATTGATTTATTGCCTTAAGTGAAGCCGCAGCCGCTGATTACAGGTCATGCCGAGCGCATTCTTCCTGGCGGTGATGTCCTTGTTCGGCATGGGCGTCAGAAATTTCTTGTACGCAACGCCATCCCGGGAGACACTGTCCGATGCCGGATTGAAGGCAAGCGGCACGGAGTCCTGCGCGGGCGTGTGGAGGCATTGATGGATGCTTCCGATCTTCGCGCCGGTACGCCATGTGGCATCGCGGCTGTTTGCGGCGGCTGCGCCCTGCAATTTCTTGATCCGACGCATCATGCGGCGATGAAATCCGTATGGGTCCGGGATGCGTTTATGCCTTTCTTCGGTTCGGACACCCTATGGAATCCGATTCACAAGGCGCCTGAAAGTGGGCAACGCCGTCGCGTCCGGTGGTGGCGCGGAGAGGATCCAAAAGGGGCCTTCCTGGGTTTTCGTGCAAGAAACACCCATAGGGCCGTGCGAATCCCCGCTTGTCGGATAGTTTGTCCGGAAATGGACAAGCTTCGCCTGCATATTCAGGAGCATATTCCTGATGGCATCGAGTCCGTCCGGATGACATATGTTTCGGGCGGGATTCATGTCGTATTCGAAGGAAGCCGGATAAGTGATGCCAGCGTGCAATATCCGGCTTTATTATCAGGCGACGCGGATATATGTGCTCCGGTGGTTCCCTGGTGGCGCAGCTCTTCGGCCGCCATTCCCCTGTTGCGCCCGGTCAAAACGTTGCATGATCTCCTTCCGGCGGGCGATGCACGGATTCGCTTGCCGGTCGGTCCCGATGATTTTGTTCAGGGCCATGCTGCCGGTAACGCGGAAATGGTGCGTCAGGTGCAGGAATGGGCCGGAACCCCCCGTTTCGTGGCGGATCTCTTTTGCGGCGTCGGCAATCTGTCACTACCGCTGGCCTATGCTACGGGCGCGGAAGTTCGGGGAGGGGATGCCGCCGTATCCAGTATCCGGCAAGCCAATATTTGTGCGCGGGAATATGGCCTGAATGCCCACTATGAATCAATGAACCTCTTTGAACCGTTCGATTCGGGCCCTTTTTCCGGCGCGGATACGCTAATTCTGGATCCTCCCCGAAAGGGCGCGAAAAGGATTTGCCGGAGCATGGGGGCATTATTGCCAGCCACGATCATCATGGTGAATTGTAATGTCGCTTCCGGCGCCCGCGATGCAAGGGAGCTTTACAGGACGGGTTATCGTTTACGAGCGCTTCGAGCCTTCGACCTTTTTCCCTATGCCGGTCATGTGGAGGCCATGAGCCTGTGGCGGCGATGATTCGTTTACTGATTTCACTGTTCATATTGCTGACGGCTTCGGCTTGTCAACAGGCCATACCGGGACGGAACGAGATTCGCATCGGGCTGGCGCAAGCACCGATGAGTCTGGACCCGCGTTATGCCACCGATGCGGCATCGCATCGCATCCAGGAACTGATGCATCGCGGTCTTGTCAGACTGGATGCGCATTTCGAACCGCAACCGGATGCTGCCGGGCGCTGGGAACATCCTGATGCCTTGACGTGGCGTTTTTTTATACGTTCCGGACTGAAGTTTAGCGATGGCGCGCCGGTGCGGGCAGCGGATGCGGCCGCAACGCTGAACTCCATCATGGATGCGGATAAGGCGAGTCCGCTGCGGGCCGGTTTTTCGGCCATTCGCAAGGTGGAAGCCATATCGGAACGGGAGCTTGTCATTCGTCTCATCAAGCCGGATGCATCCCTGCTAACACGTTTATCCATCGGGATTCTCCCGGCTCGTCTGGCGGCCAGGGCCCAGCAATCACGTGAAATTATCGGCTGTGGGCCATGCCATTGGGTAAGCTGGGATCAGCATGGTCTTCTATTGGAGCAATCCAATACTCATGGGCCTGTTCGGCGTTTGCGTTTTATTACGGTTAAGGATCCCGTGACACGCAGTCTTAAACTGGCGCATGGCGAACTGGATTTTACCGAGAATGATCTGCCACCGAATTTGTTGCCCTATTTACGCCGGCAAAAGCAACTTAAAATCGTCAGCCGCGCCTCCACGACATTCTCTTATATTGGTCTGAATCTGCATGACGCCATACTAAAAGACGTGCGCGTACGCCGTGCCCTGGCGCTGAGCCTCGACCGAATGCGCCTCAAAAAATCCCTGTTTTCCAATTTACCCGAGTTGGCCGAGACGGTGCTTTCCCCCACGCACTGGGCGGCGGAACCGTTGCCCACAACCCCCTTTGATCCTGCTACCGCCGAACGGTTGCTGGATGACGCTGGCTATCCACGCAAGGCCAACGGTGTTCGTTTTACATTAAATTATCGAACCAGTACGGATCCGGCCCGTTTGAGACTGGCTACCGCCATTGCTTCCATGTGGCATGGCATGGGCGTCGAAACGCATATTGAATCATTGGAGTGGGGCGGGTTCTATGCCCGTATCAGGCGGGGAGATTTTCAGGTTTACTCACTTTCGTGGGTAGGCATTGTTGATCCGGACATTTATCGCTGGATATTGGCTTCGGATATGTGGCCGCCAAGAGGCGCCAATCGTGGCCGTTACAGCAATCAGGAGGTGGATCGATGGCTGGATGCGGCGGATCAGACGGAAAACAGGAAGAAGCGCCGCCAACTTTATGGGCAGGTAGAGCGTCGGATGGCCGCGGATCAGGTTTATATTCCGCTATGGTATGATCCGGTGATCGCCGTATTCGGGCCACGGATTTCCGGTTTCACGCCTGCTCCGGACGGGAGTCTGTCGGGATTGTTGACGGTTAAAATCCACAATAAAGCACCCATGGCCTTTTTACTCCACGGAAAGTATTAACAACTTGCGCTGCAAGCCCTTGATTCGCGCGCCCATTCATGAGCGCTTTGATGACTTTTTACGAAGTCATCATCAATGATACAAAAATGTTTGAGGATTCGTTTGGTTTCCAGGCCAGGAGTATTTTGGTATCTCCTTACGCTTTTTTGAGCATCGAATAAAGTTGATCTTTCAAGTGCAGGCGTTTGACCTTTAACCCTTCCACTACTTCATCAGAAGGCGTTTCTATTTCCTGCTGAACACGAACCATCTTGTGAGCTAATTCATTATATTCATCAAATAAACGCTTGAAATGACCACCATGTATTTTCAACTCATGAATTTTGTTCTTGTACTCCGGGAATTCATGGTGTAAATCGTGCAGTTCTCCAAACATTTTTCAAAGGTCTCCCGATTTTGAGGTTTCATCCTTCCAGTTTACCTCAATAAGTAAACTTACGAGGCAACTGAAAAACCCGTGAGCAGAGATCGGCTGTCCCGCTTTGGCCCGCATCAAAGGGACTCAAAGCGGGATTGCCGTTCACCCACCCAGAGTTTTGTAATTGTTTTGCAATTGGATCGGGATGCAGAGTATGGAGATTCTTGATCGGTGTCAATGATTTTTCCGGCCGGCGGTTGTGAGTCCGGATTATTTCACCTGCATGATTCACAAACGCCACTGCGCCCCTGGCTTGTTCCTTTGTTCACAACGAGTTATGAATTATGCAGGTTAAGGGAGCCAATGTAGGAGCGCAGTGCTTCGAAATTGATCGGTTTTTTAAATAGCCGGGCATTGCAGGACTCAATCTCGCTAATCAGTTTCGGTTCGGCAAAGCCGGTAATGGCGATGATTGGAAGTTTTTGATCCCGTTCGCGAATCTCATGAACCAGATCGTTTCCGTTCATCTCCGGCATGCAGATGTCCGTAATCAGCAGATCGAATTTACCATGGGCATGATCGTACAGCTCCAGCGCCCTCTTGCCATTTTCAGCATAAGTGACGTCGAAACCGAATGAACTGATGATCCGGCCCAGCACCATGCGAACGGAATGATTGTCATCCGCGAGAAGGGCTCGCCTTGCTTGAGGCGGATGTGTTGTCATATCGGTCATTTTCCTTTTTCAAACCGGGCCGTGGATAAACGGCGATTGAGGCGATCTTGCAGGAGGGCCAGAAGTCGTTCTTCCGTCAGGCTGGCGCCGATTTCCGGCAACATTTCCCGTATCCATGTGGTGAGAGCTTCACGGTTGTCCGTTTCGCTGCCATCGCCAAAATATGCACCATATTGGTCGCCATCGGGAATCACCAGGACATCCATGAGAAGACAAACAATGCGGCGAATTTGTTGTTCCTGATCGCGTTCATGCTGTATTGCTTTTACGACGGCGCGCGAAGATCCGCGCTCTGGAGCGCGCTCAGATTGTGTGTCTTTTATGGTCGGCATGGCAGAAGATCAACCGTTTCTTCCCGTATGGCGGGCAACTCGCCGAAGTGCGGTTGGCGGGTAAAGGGCAGCGCTAGCCATGGCGCACCGCCCAATCCAGCATTTCCGTAAACTGATTGCGCAGGATTGTCGGGCAGCCCGTGCCCCACAAGTCCGGCCCATAGGAGATCACCCTGTCTTGTGAGATATGCGTATCAATATAGGCCTGCAACGGATGATCCGGCATCTTTTCCCAACGGGTCGGTCTGCACACCAGAGCAGTCGGAAAGCGTGTCGCAAGTCTGGCAAGGTTCGCAACGTCCCGGACGGCGATGGCAGTCAATCCCCAGCTTTGAATACGGGCTTCCAGAGCGCTGATGTCCCGGACACTGTCACCCGTGACGAAGATCTCTTTCATTGGTTTGTGACCCGCGCCGCCATGCCACGGCTGAAATCAATTTTCAGACTTCCCTTTTCGAGATAAAAAAAGCCGTCGCATCCTCCCAAGTCGCGCGCCAGGCTTTTTCGATACGCATCATCGCTCGGAGCAATGGCATAGGTCGTGATGGATGAATCATGCTGGCGGCAATAGGTCAGGGTGGCCAATCCCCCCAGGTCGATCGCATCAATATCCGCCACCACGACGCCCACATTTTCCTTCAACATATGTTCATACGCCTGCCCGTCGTCATGCACCACATGCGCCTGCCATCCGTGTCTTTCAAACAGCCATGCGGTCTGATATCCGAGGCAGACGTTCCCGCTCAGGATCAGACATTTTCTTTCGGGCCGTCTTCGGAATTTCCCGGCGGCGGACTGGTGAATACTCATGGTGCTGCGATTTTCCTGGCCGGATTATGGTGTGATCACTTCACAGGAAGTCATCAGAGTATCATAGCGTGCCTTATCTGTTTCGGTCATTGCAGCCATCCTTGCCATCCTTGATCCGGTCCGCCGGGCGTCATGCGGCGACGGCGTTGTACCGCTCAGCTTTTTCAGTTTTGGAGAGACTCATATCTTGCCGTATATCCATCCCCTGATGACGAGATCATAAAAGGGAATATCCTGCGCCGGTATCCGAATAATTCTTATTTTAGTGGATTTGATGCCGGAACGGCGGATTGACCGGAAAACTGATCGGAAAACTGATCGGAAACCGGGGACCGTAATACGGGAACCGGGAAGTGAAGCCCGATCAGCCATTAGAAAAGATTCCCGTCCGGGTTGCCGCTTGTACAAGCCCGATGGTCGTCGCCGCGCCCAGTTTATCCATGATGTGCTGCCGGTGGGTGTAAACCGTTTTCTCGCTCAGGTACAGGGTTTTGGCAATCCCCGCCACGCTTTTCCCTTCTGCCAATAGCATGCAGATTTCGAGTTCGCGCTTGGAAAGGGCAGGGGGTTTGCCTGACCAGGCCTGCCGCGCCAATGATGCCGCGCCTGCGTGATCATCCAGATAACGTCCTCCCCGCATGATTCTGTGAATGGCTGCCGCGAGTTTCTCCGCACCGCTGCTTTTACAGATAAAGCCACGGGCGCCCATTTGCATGGCGCGATCCGCCACGATGCCGACATGCATGCTAAGTATCAGAATCCGTGCGCGGGGATGTTGAAGGAGGATACGGCGCATGGCCTCAAGGCCGCTGATGTCGGGCAGGGAAATATCCATGACCAGAATATCGGGCAGGTGCGTGCCGTAATCGCGGCAGGCCTGCTTGCCTGTGGCCGATTCCGCCACCACTTGCATGTTGTTATCCTTTTCCAGCAGATACCGGAACCCCGCACGCACGATTTCGTGATCGTCGACAAGCTGCACACGAACGGACACTAGCTGTCCTTTCCTTCATCTTTCCCTTCATTCAGCGGCAGCATGGCCTCGATACGCACGCCATCCCGGGGATGGTCGCTCAGCAGGAACGTACCTCCCAGGGCGCGTACCCGTTCGCGCATGCCGATGATGCCCATGCCCTCGTGCGCCTCCACGCGCAGGCCCTTGCCGTTGTCGCTGATCTCGACCAGTACGCAACCCGGCCGCCCTGCATGCGGCGGCGTATTCCGCACGACAATTCCCACGCGATGCGCCTTGCCGTGGCGGTGGGCATTGGTCAGCCCCTCCTGAACCAGCCGGTAGATCGCGATAGCGTGCATGTCGTCCAGATGATCGATGTTCCCGCCGATATGCAGGGAACAGTCCATATCGGCCAGTTTTTCCCACTGCCCGACCAATTCCGTCAAGGCGGCGGCAAGACCCAGAATATCAAGAGATCCCGGCCTTAGTTTCAACAGCATGGCATGACTGGCATCGAACGAGGTGCTGATATCGCGGACAATCTCTTTGGCCATGACGCGAAGTTCGGCGTCATCCGTATGTCTGGCGATATACGCCGCGCGCGTATCGATGCAGGTCAGCAACTGACCCAGCTCATCGTGCAGGGTGCGGGCCAGCAGACGCCGCTCTTCTTCCTGCACCTGCATCAGTCGCCGTATCAGTCCACGATTTTCTTCCAGCAGCAAATCCCGTCTCTCCTCCTCCTGCTTACGCCTGGTGATATCGCGCAGAATGCCCTCGACGGCAATCGGTTGCCCGCGCTCGTCCAGCGTCAAATAGCAGGAAACCGATGCAATTCTGGACGATCCATCCTTATGAACAAGTTGGACCTCGAAATCATTCACCTGCCCTTTTTGGAGCAGTTTGTCGAGCAGCTTCTCCCGCTGCGCCGGATCCGTGTAGAATTCCGTGACCGGTCGGCCGAGGATCTCCTCCTCCGCGTAGCCTGTCTGGGCCAGGCAGGAAGGACTGATGGCATTGATGCATCCGTCCATGTCTGTCCTGTAATAGACATCCATCGTTTCCTTGAAAAACGTACGATACTGTGTTTCGTGTTTTGCCAGTTCTTCCTCGGCCCGGCGCAGTTCCTCGTTCCGCATCTCCAGTTCGATCTGGTGCGTATGCAATTCATGGATCAGCGCCCGGGAGTCCCGCGGGAAAGATGCGGACAAATCCTCACCCGCGGAGGCCAGCCTGGTCTCTACCCGTTTACGCAGTTCATTTTCATTTTTACCATTCGCCATTTTGCTCTCTCTTCCCTTAGCGCACATGATTGCTCAGACGCTGCTTCCCGGTGTTGCAAAGCCATACGGACAGGACTTGTTTCGCGGCCTATCATCCACACGCTTGATACGGTCGGCCCATCATCATCGCAACATAATGCAAATTGGCAATTGGTGAGACTAAGAAATCCTTAGTATCCAGTCAAGGTAAAAACTCAGATTCTCTTAGCCTATTCCATATTGCAGGAGCGGACGGACTGAGATGCAGAAGAATACACCTATCGGCCCGCGGTTGCGGGAAGCGCGCGTCAGCGCGGGATTTTCCCAAAAGATGCTCGGCATCGTCGCTGGTATCGACGAGTTCAGCGCCAGCGCCCGTATCAATCAATACGAACGCGGCAAGCATGCTCCCGACTATATCACCGCTGAAAATCTCGCCGCGGCGCTGATCGTGCCCACCGCCTTCTTCTATGCGCGTGAAGACGATCTGGCGGAGATGCTCTTGCTTTTCAGCAGGCTTCCGGCAGCGAAGAAACAGGCATGCATTGCCCAGCTAAAACGTTTGCATTGTGAAATCGCCGGGTGTAATCCCTAATCAGGGAAGCCTCTTGCAGCGCAAGCCGTTACGTATCCTGCCGTCT
Organism: uncultured Zetaproteobacteria bacterium; assembly: GCA_964407235.1. Lineage (GTDB taxonomy): Bacteria > Pseudomonadota > Zetaproteobacteria > Mariprofundales > Mariprofundaceae > JAUZQZ01. The sequence continues at coordinate 10,874 of CAYOUW010000054.1, forward strand.
CAGCCGGGTGCTTCCTGTGCAGGCGGTGGGGTAAGGATATGCAAATCACGCTGGGGAAAGGGGATCTGGATGTCTGCTTCGCGGAAGGCGGCGTCGATGGCGAAATTGAGGTCGCTCAGCACATACGGACGTTCAGCCACGCTGCGAAGGAAGGCGCGTAGTTCGAAATTCAGGGCGCTGTCGCCAAACGACAGGAACAATACGCGAGGATTCAGGGTGTCGCTGCTGCCGTGAATGATCAACGGATGTTCGCTGGCGATGCGGAGGAGGATTTCCTCGACCTGACGGGTGTCGGATCCGTAGGCTACGCCGACGGGTACGCGCACGCGCCCGTAGTTGTCGCGTAACATCCAGTTGGTGACAGCGCCGGAGATCAGGTCCGAATTGGGTACGATGACGTCGGCGAAGTCGAAGGTCTGGATTTGTGTCGAGCGGATGCTGATCCGCCGCACATATCCCTCGACGCTGCCAACGACGATCCAGTCGCCGGTACGGATGGGACGCTCGAAAAGCAGGATAAGGCCGGAAACGAAATTGTTGACAATGTTTTGCAGGCCGAAGCCGATACCCACCGATAAGGCGCCCGCGATGATGGCGATATTCTGCAAGGCGATACCGGTGATGGAGAGGGCGATCAGCGCCGCGGCGATCATGATCCCGTAGCCGGTAATGGTTACGGCGGCTTCGCGTGCGCCGCGTTCCATGCGCGAACGCGAAAGGCGCCGTGCAAGCATGGTGCGCACTTTGGTCCCGAACGATAGCAACAGTGAGAACACCATTAATGCAAACAGCAGGCGTCCCGGTTCGATCATGATATGACCGATGGTGAAGCCGCGGGTCAGCCAGTGCATCAATTCCGTCTCCAGGCTGACGGGCAGCCCCCAGACACGAAGCAAGGCGAAAATCAGCACGATCCAGATCGAGACGTAGATCAGGACGCGCAGCCAGAACAGGCCCGGGATAAATTCGTCCTTACTCACGCCAAGATACGCTTTGAGGCGTTTTTCCCACACATAACGGCCTTCGTCCAGGCTGTCGATCAGATCGTTGCCGAGCGCTGAGGCGAGCCATGCGAGTAGCAGACTGAGCAACGTGAAGGCGACGCCGTCGATAATAAATTCGCTGAGATTGCGGTAGCCGATCCACTCCGCGGTGAGGCTGACCAGCAGAGCGAGAACGATGATCGGACGGATAAGGCCAACGCCCTGTTTGCGGCGCAAACGAAGGGTCAGCCAGACGATCCAGATGAGGTTAAGCACGAGAAGGGCGCTCCAGAGCGAATGCGCCATCAGCATCACGGGGGTGGAGAAGGCTTTGGCAACGGGGGTGACGAAGACAAGTGCGCCGGCGAGCGCGTTCAGGGTGAGCCAGTGCAGAGCGCGGCCAAAACTGCGCGCCAGTGGCTCCGGGAAAGGCAGGTAGAGCATGGCAGGCGGAGATGGATCGAAGCTTGCGCGGATTGCGGCGAGCGCCAGATAATAGGAGAACAGAATGAAGCTGATATCAGCCAGCAGCGGCCAGCCTGTGGGCAGCGGACCGATATCCAGCCAGTACAGTGACCACAGGCCGCTGATGAGTAATCCGGGACGATAGTGGTTAAGGCTCAGCCCAATGGCCTGGAACACGGCGTACGCGAAGTTTTTCTCGGGGTCGATCGGGTCGCTGCCTGCCATGCTGTGGCGTCCGATGAATCCGCCGATCAGGCCGAGCAGGATGAGCGAGGTAAGCCAGAGGATGGCGTTCCAGTCATGCGCTCCGAGCCGTTTGATCAATATTCGCGGATTGAACAGGCTGTTTGGGTGCGGTAGTTCGGACGCCAACTGCACGATGACCCGCCCTATGGGCGCGCCGCGCGCCAGAAGCTTGCTGGTAAGCTGCCTGTTTTGTATGCGCAGCAGATCGCGCAATACATTGGATGCGGTGACTTTGAGCAACCGGCAGTTGGCGGCAAGCTGTAAGATTTTAGTTTGCCGCTTCCCGAGTTGCAAGCGTGTGGTCGTGACCTGCCACGATTCACCTTTCACTGGCGAACCCAGCGTCTTAATCTGCTGGCTGATATTATTGACTTCGCCCTGCTGTGTTTCGATGCAGACGCTGGCGCGCGACTTGTAAGCGGACACTTTGTTAATGAGTTGATTAAGTTTGTCACCTGTCGGGGTATTATGTTCGAGCCTTTGGCCGATACGCTCGGCGGCGTTCTGATCGATACGCACGGCGCCGACGTCGATCCGGGCGCCGGTCGCAAATGCGAATGCCGGCGTCAGCAGAAGCAGGACGAGGAGGAGTGGGCGCATGAGGTTGCACAGCATACGCAGAAGGATCGGGTATAGCGAGCTGACGCGGTCATGCTAGGAGTCTGTCGGACTTAGGGGAATCGTAGCGAGCAGGTGGGGAAGCGAGATCAAAATAGCATGAATTTGAGGCGCATAGTGGTAGCTATGTAACGAGAAATCAGGATATTTTGGACCGTTTCCCTGCCGCACAGTAGATTTCTCATAAGTCCGACAGGCTCCTAG
>CAYOUW010000055.1:0-12718 GCA_964407235.1 uncultured Zetaproteobacteria bacterium
TGTAACGGTAGAATGCCCATGCCAACCAGATTGGAACGGTGGATGCGCTCGTAACCCTCGGCAATGACGGCCTTGACACCCAACAGCATTGGACCCTTGGCCGCCCAGTCGCGGGATGATCCGGAACCGTATTCCTTGCCCGCGATGATGATGGCCGGCACGCCCTCAGTCTTGTATTCCATCGCTGCGTCATAAATACTCATCTGCTTGTCATTTGGCAAATACACGGTGACACCGCCCTCGGTGCCAGGGGCAAGGCGGTTGCGTAAACGAATATTGGCGAAGGTGCCGCGCATCATGACCTCATGGTTGCCGCGGCGTGAGCCGTAGGAATTGAAGTCCTTCGGTTCCACGCCATGCTGACGCAGGTAAATGCCGGCCGGAGAATCGGCCTTAATGGCGCCTGCGGGAGAGATGTGGTCGGTGGTGACCGAATCACCAAGCAGGGCGAGCGCCCTTGCATCTTCGATGTCGCCAATGGTCCCGGCGACTTTACCCATACCGGCGAAATACGGTGGGTTCCGGATATAGGTGGAGGCGTCATCCCAGGAAAAATGTTCACCCTCGGGGGCGGCCAGCGCCTGCCAGTTGGCGTCGCCGGCAAACACATTGGCATAAGATTTGATGAATTGTCCGCGGTTTACGCTGGCGGCCGCCGCCGCTGCGACCTCAGCCTGGGTCGGCCAGATATCCTTTAGATAGACATCCCTGCCGTCTTTACCCTTGCCGACGGGATCGTTGACCATGTCGATATCCATCGTACCGGCCAGGGCGAAGGCCACCACCAGCGGCGGGCTGGCCAGATAGTTCAGGCGTACTTCGCCATGGATGCGTCCTTCAAAATTGCGGTTGCCGGAAAGCACCGAGCAAACGGACAGGTCGCCTTCGGCAATGGCTCTGGAAACCTCCGCCGGCAATGGCCCCGAATTACCGATACAGGTGGTGCAACCGTAGCCGACGACATGGAAGCCAAGCAATTTCAGCGGTTCCATCAACCGGGCATCTTCCAGGTAACGGGTAACCACCATCGATCCCGGGCCCAGCGAAGTCTTGACCCATGGTGCGCTTTTCAAGCCCAGCGCGACCGCCTTTTTGGCCATCAGGCCCGCGCCAAGCATCACCGATGGATTCGAGGTGTTGGTGCAGGAGGTGATCGCGGCGATCACCACATCTCCATCAGCAAGTTCGAAGTCTTGCCCGTTCATTGTGATCGATACGCCCTTGCGACGGTACCCGGATGCGTGTTCGGCGCTCTGCTGCCCGACGTCGGCGTTGTGGCCGCCTTCGCCTTCGAAACGTTCGAGGCTCTGGCCGTTGATGTCCATGGCGGCTTGCAAGGCGTGGGCGACGGACGTCTTGATATCGGACAATGGCACCCGGTCCTGCGGTCGCCTGGGGCCGGCCAGCGATGGTTCGACCATGGTCATATCCAGGCTCAACGTCTCGCTGTAATCCAGGGAAACGGAGCCGTTACGAAACATACCCTGCGCCTTGGCATAGGTCTCGACCAGCGCGATCTGCTCCTCGGATCGGCCGGTGAGGCGCAGGTAGCTCAAGGTTTCACCATCGATCGGAAAGATCCCGCAAGTGGCGCCGTATTCGGGGGCCATATTGGCGATGGTGGCGCGGTCGGCCAGCGGCAGGTGATCCAGCCCGTCGCCATGGAACTCGACGAATTTTCCGACCACGCCATAGGTGCGCAGCATTTCCACAACCGTCAGCACCAGATCGGTGGCGGTGGCGCCTTCCGGCAGTGCGCCGGTCAACTCGAATCCGACCACCTTCGGAATCAGCATCGAAATTGGCTGGCCGAGCATCGCCGCTTCGGCTTCGATACCGCCGACGCCCCAGCCGAGTACGCCGAGTCCGTTGATCATCGTCGTATGCGAATCGGTACCGACCAGCGTATCGGGACAGGCCACGTTATCGCGGTCCACGAACACGGTACGAGCCAGATGTTCCAGATTGATCTGATGCACAATGCCGGTATCCGGAGGCACGACCTTGAAATTATCGAAGGCTTTCTGTCCCCATTTGAGAAAGCTGTAACGTTCGCGGTTGCGGGCGAATTCGAGCTTGATATTTTTGGCCATTGCATCATCGGAGCCGAAGACATCTACCTGCACCGAATGGTCGATAACCAGCTCGGTCGGGGCCAGCGGATTGATCTGTCCGGCATCACCGCCGAGTGCGACGAGCGCATCGCGCATTGCCGCCAGATCCACCACGGCGGGCACGCCGGTAAAATCCTGCATCAGCACGCGTGCAGGCATGTAGGCGATCTCTTTTGACGGTTCCGCTTTGGCATCCCAGTTGATGACGGCTTCCACATCACTGCGTTTGACCACCTCCCCATCCTCACGCCGCAGAAGATTTTCCAACAGAATTTTCATCGAATAGGGCAATCGGGCTACATCGCCTGTGTTGCCCAGCCTGTAGTAGATATAAGTCTTATCACCGATTTCAAGCGTACCGCGGGTGTCGAAACTGTTTTTCACCAAGCTCTCCTGTCATGCTGTGATGTAAAAAGGATCGGACAAGGATCGGAGCGCGTCACCGGTAGAGCAATTTTATTTCTCTTTCGCCAAAAGAGGTTTAATCAAATCCATTGGCAACGGGAAGACAATAGTTGAGGATCGATCACCGGCCACTTCCACCAATGTTTGCAAATATCTGAGTTGAATGGCTTGAGGCTGCGTTGCCAGCATGCCAGCGGCTTCGACCAGTTTGCCTGCCGCCTGCATTTCGCCCTCGGCATGAATGACCTTGGCGCGTCGCTCGCGTTCGGCCTCGGCCTGCTTGGCAATGGCGCGAATCATGCTTTCGTCCAGGTCAATATGCTTGATTTCTACGTTGGCCACCTTGATGCCCCACGCATCGGTCTGGGCATCGAGAATGTTCTTGATATCCGCATTCAGTTTATCACGGCTGGTCAGCATCTCGTCCAGTTCATGTTGGCCGAGCACGCTGCGTAGCGTGGTCTGCGCCAGTTGACTGGTGGCGGCGAAGAAATCCTCGACATTGATGATGGCTTTTTGTGGATCAATGACGCGGAAATAAATCACGGCGTTGACCTTGATGGATACGTTATCGCGGCTGATGACGTCCTGCGACGGTACGTCGAAGACCAGCGTGCGTAGCTGCACGCGCACCATTTGCTGGATCCCCGGAATAAGCAGAATCAGCCCGGGTCCCTTGACCTTCCAGAAGCGGCCAAGCTGAAAAACAACGCCACGTTCGTATTCGCGCAGCACGCGCAGGGAACTGAATAAAAGAATGAGAATGAATGCGAGAACAATAGCAATGACAATCATGATGTATCCTCCTTGGGTTCAACGGAAAGAATCAAACCATCCATGCCGGTAACACGGACGGTTTGCCCTTTCCTGATAGGGACGCCGGCCGTTGCCTGCCAGATTTCGCCATGAATATGCACGTTGCCCCGTGTGTCAAAATTTTCCACGGCATCACCGACCGCGCCGGTCATTTCCTCTCTCCCTGATACTACCGGCCTGCGCCTCGCCTTGAGCGCCATTCCGGCAACCAGAATAAAGAACGCCGCCGATACTAATGCAACGCCGATGATAAGCGCCAGCGATAATGCAAAACCCGGCACGCCCGGCTCCATCAACATGATGGAGCCGACAATAAACGCGATCACGCCGCCCAGTCCGAGCGCGCCGAAACTCGGCGCAAAAACTTCGGCTATCATGAATGCAATCCCGAGACCAATCAATGCCAGCCCGGCAAAATTGATCGGTAACATCTGAAAGGCGAACAACGCCAGCAACAGACAAATGCCGCCAATGACACCGGGCAATACAAACCCCGGGTTGGCCAGTTCAAAGAACAGACCGTAGATGCCAAGCAGCATCAGGATATAGGCGACATTGGGGTCGGTCATGATGGACAGCATCCGGTTGCGCCAGTTCGGTTCCAGCTTTTCGATAGCTATGCCGTCGGTGTGCAGGATATGTTTTCCGCTAACGGTGTTCACGATTTTTCCATCAAGTTTATGTAACAAATCGGAGGTGTTCGTGGCAATGAGATCAATGACATGCTGTTTAAGCGCTTGTGTCGCGCTTAAGGATGCGGCTTGCCGCACGGCTTTCTCGGCCCAATCGGCATTGCGCCCGCGCATCTGCGCCAGGCTGCGGATGTATGCCGCGGCGTCGTTAACCATTTTTCGGTGCATACTGCCGCCATCCGGCGGCGGCACCTTTTGTTTTTGCCCGGGCTTGGCATTTTTGTTCGGTTTCCCGGGTACTCCGGGAGACGCAGGGTTCGGCGGGCCGCTCCCAAAACCACCCATTCGCACAGGCGTAGCCGCCCCCAGATTAGTGCCCGGGGCCATGGCCGCGATATGTGAGGCGTAAAGGATGTAGGTTCCGGCGCTGGCCGCGCGGGCGCCGGAAGGGGCGACGAAGGCGGCGACAGGCACGGGCGAGGCCAGAATAGCCTGAATAATCGAGCGCATAGACTGATCCAGCCCTCCCGGCGTATCCATGCGAAGAATAACCAGTTGCGCATGCATTTCCTTCGCCTGTTCCAGCCCGTGCTCCACATAACCCGCAACGCCCGGGCCAATGGCGCCTTTGATATCGAGTTGCAGTACCGGTGCGGCGGCGGCATAAGCTGCGTGGGATAGGCTGATGGTCAGGAACGCAAACAACCCCGCCATACAGCATTTACGCAAGCACTTGCCACGAAAGAATATGTCCATGTTCGCTATCATAGCCGGTTCAGGTGATATTTTCTAAACTGTCGAGCCGCACCAGCGGGGGGGGGGGGGTCGGCGTTTGTGCATCAGACATGATCCTAGGACTAGGATCATTTATGCGGGTAACCGCATCCTGGCCATGTATGCTTGAAACAGCCATGGACTGGCTTCCCTCAGGGAACGGCGCAGTTCCACATCCACGGAGCCATTTCTTTCATGCGTGAGCAAGTCGCTCGCCAGTTGGTAATGCCGCCATCCCTGCGTGCGGCCTGCATGCTCAAATGCAATCCGTTGAGGGTTGGCATGCAAACCGTGCAAACGCATCAAGGCCGGAAAATCCTCCACGGGTTGCGCGGGTTCCATATGCGAGAATTGTTGCCACAAGCGTTGCAGGCCGCAGGCATGCAAATCCGCCCGATTCAGCGCCACCGCCGCATCCCGCGGACAAAGCCAGCAAAATGCCATCCACCCCTGCCGCACTGCGTCATGGTTTCCCATGGCGGACAGAGCGGCAATCCGCCGCTCGTGCAAACAGGCATGCCGATACCAGCCGGATACGGATTCGATGGCTTCCAGACATGATTCCCACGCATGTGCCCGAAACCAGGCCTCGCTGGCGTGCGGCGCGCCATGCTCCGGGTCGAAGGGTGCATCCTGCATGGCGCCTGCCACGCGCCGCCACAACGGAGCCATGATATCCATGACGCGACGGTTGAATTCATCCATGACGGCAGGCGCAATGGCTTCATCCAGATGTTTGAACCAGACTGCGGCATCATCCGCCGTCTTTTGCTTCATGGCGGCGCGAATGGTGTCGAGCCGTGCCAGAGCCGGTTCGTTGGGCATATCGTCCAGGGCGCGGTCAAAGATCGTATCTTGTTCGGGGTCGCGATCCAGCAACGCCCGGCGCAAGCGATTCATCAGGATGGTATGCGGCGCATCCATGAACAAATCCAGTTGCGGCCTGTCCGGGCGGGGTGCCAGTTGAATCTGAAAACGGGCGTTCGTTTCATCATCGCGGAACAGGCGTAGTTGTTTCCCCGCCTGTTTACCCCAGCCTGTCCATGTGATTGTCGCGCTGTCCAGCCCCATGGATTGCGCATGCGCCAAAGCGGCATCCAGCATGGCAAGAATACGCCGGGGATTGCCGATAACCGCGTCCTCCAGACAGGCAATCCCACCCAGACGCCATGCTTCGTAATCGCTTTGCCGCAAACGATGGCTGATAAGCAGGAATACCACCGCATTCCAGATGCCGTGATCGGCCAGCGTCTGTTCCACCAACGCCGGGGCAGCACGGCTTATTTTCTCATAGGCGGTGATGCTCACTTGATGTCAGTTATCAATGTCGAGGCTTGCTTTCTCTGATTTCTCTGATTTCTCTGATTTGTACCAGGAATGCAGCATAAGCAGCACGCGCCAACATGTATGGGCTCATTTTTCATTGTTTCGTGATCTTCGGGCCTACATAAACAATATAGAGTGGGGTGTCCGCTACAATCGGCCAAGAGAAATGGATACGGTACTGCGGAGTTTTTACTTTCCCGTGCCAAGGGCAGAAGATCGTGCTGTGAATGTCATCCGGGTGACGAAAAGTGAACTCCTTCTTGAAGCTACTCTTCTCGGTTGCTGATGAATCGGAGAACCACGCCTTGTCGCCAGTGAAATGATCTTGGTATAGTCGGGTTCCCTCGGCATTTCGACTTCCATCGTTATTAAAACAGACCTTCATCTGGTTCAGCGTGTTCAGAAGCTCACGGATTCTATCTGCGGCTCCTGAAGAAAAAGGATGTCCATTGAGTGGCACAAAAGCGTCAGTGCTAAATTTCAGGTGTGTGCAGCGCTGTATCGAGTAGGTGGCAACGTCGTCCCAGGATGCCACCGATTTGGGGTTGTTCGCCAAGCTCTGTTGAACAGTACTGGGTTTCCAATGATTCGTGACGTGGATGTCATCCGCGGATTGGTCATCATGTAGCCACTTTACGAGAATCGGGCTACGCAGCCATGTCGATGGCTCGAAACTTACCATTTCTCGTTTCAGACCCTTGCAGCAGCACACTGCGGCCTCACCAATGGCGCTATCGGTAACGATGTTATGGTCAGCTTCGAGATACTCATTGGCATCATGGTGACGCTTATCTTCCCAGTAGGGTCCACCAGTAAGCCACCGCATCCAAGCCCGTCTGGCATCTATCGGTAACCAATGGTTCACGGCTTGTTGCATGCCAACATCAGCATCAACATGGGTGGACAACAGACTATGAGAGCAGGACAATGAATATCCGTGTTGCCGAATATGCTGCCGAATACCCATCATCTGTCGTACTGCATTCCGAAACGATTCCATGTTGCGAAATTGCCCGGCCATTGATAGATCGTTTACCAGAAACCTCACTTCAATCCCCCCAATTGGCGAAGTAATTCATATCCTTATCGAATTGGTCAAAAAATCCGTCAGGCCAGGCATCCAGGTTGCCGTCAGCATTGATAGTCGGACTGATCACCTGATCGTCTTCCGATGCTCGATCACGGAAGAAGTGAATCATCACCTCCGAGGGATCTATGATGTTGCCTTTAACCGAGCGACGTATGCCGTTGAGGACATGGTCGCTGTGGGTTTCCAGTAAGACCTGGACACCTGCGGTGGCAACCTTGGTCAAAAAGCAGCCCATGAGCGCCTGCCCCGCCGGGTGAAGATGCACCTCGGGATTTTCGATGAGAAGCAGGTCGCCCTGTTGCGCTGAAAGCGCCGCAACGATGATCGGCAGAACTTGGGTAAGGCCGAACCCGACATGAATCGGGCGGTGGAATCCGGTCGCATCCGAAGTTCGCAGGCCAAGGGTTACGCCATTTGTTTGGGGAACCGGTTGAACCTCAAGAGAGCATCCGGGAAAGAATTCCCGCATACGCATTTCGACCTGCCTGAGGCGAGTGGGCGGTGCATCGGGAAGGAGAAGGGCTTCGATAATGTGCTCATCTCTTCCCCAATGGAGCATGCTTACCGTATTTTCACCGCGAGGTCCCACAACCTGCGTGGAACCAGGATCCGCCAACTGATAAACTTCGCGTGGACCGAGGCGCTCGGCGGTAAGGTAACAAAGTCGGCGTAGTCGATCTGCCAGAGACTTATCCTTCGGAGACAGCTTTACGGGAAGCAGAAAATGCAGTGCTTCGGGATTTTTGTTCTCAGCATGATCGATGTCGATACATGCAATCTGTGCGGACATAGCGGCCCGGTTATCGACCTCAAGGACCCACTTTACCATGCGTCCATTGTCCGCCACGCCAATGCCGAAGCTGCGCCTCCCGGTGATTTTGTCGACTACATCGGTGACCGTACCGAGCTGTAGCTCGCTTCCGTTCAGCAGCAGTCTATGTGACCACTCATGATCCTTAATGGTTTGATGGAGCAGCACCAATGCCTGTAATGCAGACGATTTTCCGGAAGCGTTTGATCCTGAGAGAAGGGTCAGACGACCCAGTGGAAGCTTCAATAATTCGAAACACTTAAAATGTTCAAGATCAAGTTGCGTCAGCACCGAGCACCTCCTCGAACAGGTTCTGGGTTACGGCAAAACGATGACGCACCCTGCGGGCATCATTCGTGGCATAGGTAATAGCGTTTATAAACTCGTCATCCCGCATGAGGGGATAGAATGCGGTGCGCAGCGCTTCCGCCTTACCCTCCACCAGAGGCTCGGAGTAGCGGGAAAGACCGGTGGACATGACATCCCATAGCGATGCATTTAGTATGCTACGCGAGTTGACTGGATCGGTATGTTTGCGGAAGGCGTGTTTTCCGAAGATCTTGAAATTGTTGACCATGCTGGTGCGAAACTCCGCCGACAATTGCGCCATCGACGCGGGGGGCAGCTTGTTCATTCTCTTCAATGCGCTTGCCAGAAAATCATCCATCTCTCCCTTGTAATCATCAAGCGACAACAATCGGAAGGCACAGAAGCGATTCACGAACTCCCGATCCCGCATCGTAGCGGTTTTGAGGCTGTTTCCTGTTGCCTGGCGGAAAATATCCGTATCCGCCTCTGCACGGAGAAATGTTGTGGCAGGCCCCATATAGAGGCAATTTCGCATTTGCTGACGTGTTAGCGGCATGCCGCTATTGACCCGTTCAAAGATGTCGAGCCGCGCTTGCTCCGGTACTTTGGAGTCAATGATGTAGAGTGTCAGGTTGCAGTCTTCAACCCGATTCTGGAGCTTGGGTGCGAGGTCGGTAAACCGTTTGCCGTTCAAATTTTCCTGATCTTTGAGTTTGAGTCTCAAATGACCGTTATGGAATTGGCGGAACGTGGATAGTCGTTGCAGACCATCGACTACGATCATTCGACCCTCCTCGTCTTCGGCGAGATAAAAGACCGGCAGCGGGATGCGCATCAGCACCGATTCGATGAGTTTGCTTTGCATGTCTTCTTTCCAGATAAAGTCCCGCTGGAAGTCCGGATTCATAAGAAATGAACCTTTTTCAATTCTTCTGAGAATGTCGAATACGGTGCGGGTCTCATTGCGAATCAAAACGGTATCAATGGGATAATCACCCCACGTTGCATCCGCACCATCATCCATTCCTTCGGGGTCTTCCTGACTCGCCTCAATCTCTTTGAGATGAACCGGGTCGGTGATATCTTTTTGCACTGTACTCATGATGCCCTCGTTATTCGGTTTCGTCACAGCCACATGGTAGCGGAAGTGACTTTATTCCTGCAATGGCGCGAACAGGGTGATCAGTTCCTCGCCGCTCCACAATGGTGTGGACTGCTTCGCGCCCGCATACAACGCATCGGCCCGCTTCTGCTTGCGCGCCTGCATGTCCAGGATGCGCGATTCCACGCTGCCCGCGGCAATCAGTTTGTAAATAAATACCGGCTTGTTCTGGCCGATACGGTGGGCGCGGTCCGAGGCTTGCATTTCAGCGGCGGGATTCCACCATGGATCATAATGAATGACGGTATCGGCAGCCGTCAGATTCAACCCCGCACCTCCGGCCTTCAGACTGATCAGAAACAGGGGGGCTTCGTGGTTCTGAAAGGCTTCGACAATCGCGCCGCGATGACGGCTAGCGCCGGTAAGTGTCACATAGGGAATCGTCATTTCATCACAGGCTGCCGCAATAAATTTTAGCATCCGGGTGAATTGTGAAAAGAGCAAAACACGGCGGCCTTCGGCGATCATTTCCGGCAGGGTTTCCCGCAACCAGTCCAGCTTGGCCGACCCCGTCCTGTCAATGAACTTCAGGGTGATATGTTGTTGCGTTGTCTCTCCATTCTTCAGCAGGGAATGTTTCAGCAATCGCGGATCACAACACGCCTGTCGCATCTTCAGCAGCGCCTCCAGCATGATGATATGACTTTGTCCCCTGCCCATGCTCCGCATGGCGTCGCGCACCTTCTTATGCATCATCAGGCGGATGCCTTCATATAATTCCCGCTGTGCTTCTCCCATGTCCACGCTATGAATCATCGTGGTTTTTGGCGGCAGTTCAGCGGCGACATCCTCCTTGGTTCGGCGCAGGATGAAGGGTCTGATACGAAGGTTTAATTGCTGTTGACGCATACCTCCACCTTCCTGTTCAATGGGCTGACGGAAGATGCGGGTGAATGTGCGAGTATCGCGCAAATAACCGGGCATCAGGAAATCGAACAAGGCCCACAAATCACCCAGGTGATTTTCCATCGGCGTACCGGTCAGACAGATGCGCTGCCCTGTTTTTAGCTCCCGTGCCATACGCGCGACGCTGGTGCGGGGATTGCGGATATGCTGCGCTTCGTCCAGAACCAGCATTGACCAATGCCGCGCTTGCAACGTTCGGATGTCCCGCACCATCAGGCCATAGGTGGTGAGCACCAGATCGTGGTCTTTGATTATACCGAGAGACTTTCCGCGATCACTGCCATGCCATGTCAACACGCGCAGGCCAGGCGCGAAGCGGGCCGCTTCGGCTTTCCAGTTATGCATCAGGCTGGTCGGCATAACGACCAACGCCGGATCGCACAGGTTTCCCACTTCTTTTTCCTTCAGAATATGCGCCAGGGTCTGGACGGTTTTTCCGAGCCCCATGTCATCGGCCAGCAGCGCCTCGGTATTGAGACGAAGCAGGCATTGCAGCCAGCTCAGGCCGTGTTGCTGATAATCGCGCAGGCGGATGGTGAGTCCGGCGGGCGGCGGTATGGACGGAATCTCACGCATATCGGCCAGACGATGCATACGATCCACCCAGTCGCCATGCTCCCGGACATGGGTGTTCGGCGTGAATTTCAGTCTTTCACGCAGTTGCAGCCAGTGCATGGCGGCAATGTTCCGGTCGTTTGCAACTTTTTTACCGGCAAACAGATCCAGCATGGCGGTGAGGATGCCGTGCAGCAGGGAGGCAGCGATGGGCAAAATGCGCCCGTCGGGAAGGGATAAATGTTGCGTTGTTTGGCGGGTCATCTCGCGTAGCGATGCGTCGGAGAGACGTTTCGGTGCGGCATTGACCCAATCGGCCACGATATCAATCAGGTCAAGACGCAGTCCATCGTTCAATACAACTTCGAAATGAATTTCACCCATGATGCCGCGCTCTTTGCAATGAACATCCCACTGCCGCACCCGCACGATTTCGTAACGAAAGCCTGGCGGAGTTTCGATCAGGAAACCGGCCTCGCGCAAGGGCTCCAATCGGCAGGCCAGAAATTCCGGCCAGTCCATTTTAGACGGCAGGATCCACTCTGGAATATTTTCCGGAGGCTGTCCCATGGTGCTGCGATGGGGATTGAGACGGCGCAATCCGACACTGCGGAGTTGACGAATAAAGGCCTGTTCCACATCGCGGTCATCGTGTGTTTCAAACCACTGCCCCTGTTGTTGATAGTACACCGTCTCATTGATGGGGCGGATGTCGCTATCCCGGCGGAATCCGCCATAGTCGAAACTGAGCTGAACACCGTTGAGATATGGGTTCGAAGCATCGATCAATAGTTTAAGAACGGGTTTCGGGGCAATATCCACATGCCGGAAATGTAAAGGGCTAAATTCTGGAACCGATGCCGGCCAATCGAAGGGTAAATCAGTCCATGGGGAACGTTTCTCAGGGCCGAATGCACCGACAAAGAACAGGGATTCGTATAAGTGGTCGGGGCAATCGGTCGCGATTGGGCCGCATCTGGTTCCATCCTCCGACAGGTAAAAGGGTGGCGAGGACGGTATGATGAAACTGGCGGGAGCCATGCCGTCATCACTTTTTCCGTCGGGTATGCGTAGACAAAGCTGTTGCACGGCACGCTCGCTGACATGCCAGAACCATGTTCCGGGACGTTCTTTTCCTGGCGCCAATGGCGCTGGCCTGGCATCCAGCCAATGGCAACGGCCTGTCTGAAGCATGCGTTTCATGAGTGTCGCGCCCTGAATGTCTACAGGTGTAAAGCTGTTGCTGTTCATGTCCGATGGTTTCACATGCCTGATAAGATCCACGTCAATCGGCAGGACAAAGCGATGCAGGGTATGATTGAAAAAGTTGCGCAACAGGTAGGGCGATATTTTACCATATGAGCCATCCTTCATTTTCCTTGCAGCAACGACTTCGACATGGAGATGGCTCCGTTGAAGGGCAGGATGAAGCACATACAGAATACGTTGATGCACATCGGCGGGGTATTCGGAGGATGTTGTTTGCACATTCGTTTCGGCTGGATCAGGAGTGCGCCGCGACTGTGGCGCAATGGCGTGTGTCCCGGGGTCGGATGATTCGTTCGATTGTGTATCCAGCAGCGCCAACAGCAATGCTGACACATGCTCGCAGTTATAAGCGACAGGGCAGGAGCAATCGCCATCTATGCCGGAGGCATTCATCTCAATGTACACTGAATGAAGCGTATGTCCATCGCCTTCAACCGTCCCGTTGATGGCGCAGCCATGACCAAACATCTCCATTTCACGCACCATGCCGCGCACATAACGAATAAGATACTCTGTTCAAAATCAAGCCTTATTTTGCATTGGTTGATA
>CAYOUW010000056.1:0-12560 GCA_964407235.1 uncultured Zetaproteobacteria bacterium
GGATGAAAAAACCCGTTCCAAAACGGAAATTACGGAATTATTACGTGAGTTTTGAACCTTTCGTCATGATTCGCATGGCTAAGCAAAGGCGGGTCAATTCTGATGATTGGCGAAGTGCCGATTACGCTACGGTCCGGCCTGATTCAAGTGACTGCCACGCATGCAGGAATGCCGCCAGGTGTGGGCGTGATTCCCCTTCAGTTTCGAGATATTGGGAAAGCCCCGGCGTAATGCGGGCGTAAGCGCCCCCGGAGAGGCCTCCATTGAATAATTCCCAGCGCAAGAACAGCAGCAGGGTGGTGCAGACATCGGTCTCGCAATAATGGCGAATGGCTTCGATATCTCCCGTTTCGAACAATCCACGCACATTATCACCGGCAGTGTCGAGCTTGCCGGGAATATTGAAACAGGCCGCCATCTCATGCATTGAGCAACGCGCCGAAGCGCCGTAATCCGAAAACACTTCAAGCAAATCCAGATGATATTCATGTGAATAGCGGGCATCATAGCTGTTCCAGCGGTTGCCTTCGGAGAACCAGCGTGGGCACGCAAGACCATGCGTCATGGCACGGTATTTGATGACGGGAACATCGAAACCGCGTCCGTTGAAACTGACCAGTTGAGGGGCGCGCTTTTCGATGAGTTCCAGAAAGCCCTCCAGCAGCTCACGTTCGCTGCTGCCGGTATGACCGCCACTGGCGATGCGGCGGATAATCAGTTCTTTTCCTTCTTCGCCGGGTTCATGCACCAGATGCGCATAGCTGATAGCGGCGACCTGATGGAAAGGCTGGCGGGGAAAATCGTTTCTTCCGTCTGTTTTTTCCAGGAAATAATCGCGCAAGGCGTCTCTGGCCTCGCTATCCGTTAATGCGGGCTTTTTCAGCAAGCGGCGGGATGCAACCGCATCCGGAACGGTTTCGATATCAAAGATGATGACGTCGCGGCGCATGTTGCATGGCCTCCTGTATTTCGCGCTTCCGGCGAAAAGCTGCTACACTCGTCCCCATGAAAATTCTGGTGGTGGAGGACGAGAAGCGCGTCGCCCAGTTTATCCAAAAAGGTCTCAAAGAAGAAGGCCATGCCGTGGATTGTGCTTATGACGGCGAGGAAGGCGGTTTTCTGGCCGAAGTCAACGAATACGATCTGATTATTCTGGACTTGATGTTGCCAAAGAAGAATGGTTTTGCTGTGTGTGGAGAAATCCGGGAACGGGGGGTCAGCACGCCGGTGCTGATACTGACGGCGCGGGATGCTGTGGAAGACAAGGTGCGGGGACTGGATGCGGGCGCTGACGATTATCTGACCAAACCCTTTGTTTTTGAAGAATTGCTGGCGCGCGTACGCGCCCTTTTGCGCCGAAGTTCGGAAAAGAAAACGCCGATTCTGAAAATCGCCGATCTGGAACTGAACCCGATGAGCCGCAGGGTGACCCGGTCAGGCCAGGCGATCCGCTTGACGACCAAGGAATACGCCTTGCTTGAATATATGATGCGCAACCCCGGACGGATGCTGTCGCGCACCCGTATTGGTGAGCATGTATGGGACATGAATTTCGACCCGGAAAGTAATGTTATCGACGTTTATGTCAGCCATTTACGCAACAAGGTGGATAAAGGATTTAAACCGCCGCTGATTTATACCCTGCGCGGACAAGGTTATATGCTGACCAACGACGATCCGCCTGCGTGAAGTTTTTTTCCATCAAGCCGTGGCAATTGCGGCCTCGATGGTTCTTTCGGCTGATTTCCACCTTTCGCGGACGCCTGGCTCTGCTTTACATGGCCGTCGAATTATCTCTGCTCCTGTTTGCCGGCATGTTATTGTATGTTGTCCTGTCCAATCAGATGTTTTCAGCCGTGGACAGGCAGTTGAGTCAGCAGGCGCAGGCTATCAGCCATGAGCTGGAGAAATCCCGCTTCTACCACTGGAATTCCGAACTGGTGAAATTCTCTTCGCATTTTCTGGGATCGGTGCAACTGGTTGGCGCCAATGGCAGGCTGCTCTTTGCTTCTGACCGGGGACTGATCGGCAGCGGCGGCAGCGCCGTGACCGAAGCGTTACAGCGCGCCATGGGCGATCAAACGGCATTCGTATCCACGCGCTCGCTTCTGCGCAAGGATAATATTCGTGTGATTGCCATGCCGGTACATCGTGCGGGAGGCGTGGTTGGCGTGATGCTTCTGGGCCGAAGCACCCGTGAGATTCACTCTTTCTTTGAACTGATGTATCTGGTTGGCGGCCTGCTGGGATTGGTTTCCATGCTGATTAGCGCCTATGCCGGCTATGTCATGGCCAGACGTGCGCTCAAGCCCATGGATGAAATTGGCGCGGTAGCCACGAGATTTGCAGCCGGGGATTTGTCCGGACGTTTGAAGCTTTCCACCCCGGATCGAGAGATTCGCCAGTTGATGCGCACCCTGAACAAGATGTTTGCTGACCTGGAGGCCAGCATTCAGGCGCAGAAACGGTTTACGGCGGATGCTTCGCACGAATTGCGCATACCCCTGACTATTTTACGGGGTGAAATTGAGGTGGCGCTTCTCAGGAAGCGGCGCCCCGGAGAATACGAAGAGACGCTCAGACAGCAGTTGGAGATTATTGACCGGATGCAACGTATTGTCGATGGTCTTCTGACTCTGGCGCGTGCCGATGCCGGCCTGCTGGAGCTGGCGCATGATGATGTGGATTTAAGTCTGCTGCTGGAAGAGGCGGGACAGCAACACCTTACGTTGTTTGCCAGCAAGAATGTGATACTGGATATGAAGATCGCGGATGATCTACTGGTCATTGGCGATGAAGACCGGCTTAGCCGGGTTGCCTTTAATCTGTTGAATAATGCCTACAAACATGCGCCGGCCAACACCCGCGTACGCTTTATGGCGGAAGCCCGGGATGACGGAGCCATTGTAACGGTGGCGGATGAAGGCCCCGGCATCGCGCCCGAACATGTCGATCACATATTCGACCGTTTTTATCGATCGGATGAAGCCAGAGACCGAAAAACCGGCGGTGCGGGTTTGGGATTGGCCATCTGCAAGCGGATTGTAGAAGCGCATGGCGGTCATATTGAGGTGGAGAGTACGCTGGGTGAAGGAACTGTATTTCATTTCTGGTTGCCGCTGGCAGGCGCGGATCCGAATCTGGCCGCACGACTGGGGCATCTGACCGCGGGGACTAAAGAGGAATAATCAGAGTCCATTGCAAAACTCCGGGTGGATGAGCGGCAATCAATCATTGTCCGAAAATGAATATTCCCTTATCATTGGAACGAGTCGCTTTCAGATTTGCATGAGCGAATCCATTGCCGCCGCTTACCCTGAAGCCACATGGCGCCACGCCCGTACGCCGGAAGCGCCTGAACGCATTATTCAGGGGCATCTGTTCAAGGAGAAACCGGACGGGGATCATCTCATTACCACCCATCCGCTGGAGGTACGGATCATGCGTCATCGAATCATCTGTTATAGCTTTACAGGGCTACTGTTGACTTTTTTTCTCTCATTCCCTGCTCATGGAGGTGAAAATATGGCATTTTCGATTACTTCTCCGGCTTTTGGGAATGGAGAGGGGATACCCTCCAAATATACCTGCGAAGGTGAGGATGTTTCTCCGGCTCTGAGGTTTGCGGGAGCGCCGGACGGTACAAAAAGTCTGGCGCTGATCGTAGACGATCCTGATGCTCCCGATCCGGCAGATCCTAAAATGATCTGGGTACACTGGGTGCTTTACAACCTTCCGCCTGACGCGACAGGTCTGAAGGAATCGGTTGCATCGCTTCCGGCGGGCACGCTGGAGGGTCTCAATGACTGGAAACGGACCGGTTACGGCGGGCCATGTCCACCCATTGGTCGTCATCGCTATTTCTTCAAGTTATACGCGCTGGATACAATCCTCCCGGATTTGCATGAGCCAACCAGGGTGAAACTGAAGCAGGCCATGCAGGGGCATATACTGGAGAAAATGGAACTGACAGGCAGTTATCAGAAGAGGTAAGTTCGTTGCTGCTGTTACAGCAAGCGGGATGTTCAGCCCGGGATCCGACATTGAATGCGGATGCAGGGTCCATCAAAAGTCGAGAGTCTGATCCCTCCGGGGGTTTTTCGTTTGGCGCAAATGCGTTAACGTGCGTGCATCATGTATCTCCGAGGTTCCCGTGCAAGATTTTGACCTGATCGATCCGAAGAATATCGCCGCCATGCAGCATGTGCGCGCCTTGCTTGAGTACATTGGCGACAATCCGGAGCGTGAGGGCTTGCGGGATACGCCCAGGCGCGTACTGGCCGCCTTTGATGAATATTTTTCCGGTTACCGTGACAATCCTCGCGAACATCTGGAAAAAACCTTTGAAGAAGTCGAGGGCTATGATGAAATGGTGCTGGTTTCGGATATTGAGGTGCATAGCCATTGCGAACACCACCTCGCCCCCTTCGTCGGCAAGGCGCATGTGGCCTATATTCCCAACGGGCGCGTGGTCGGATTATCCAAACTGGCGCGCGTGGTGGATGTATACGCCAGGCGTTTGCAGGTGCAGGAAAAAATGACCATGCAGATTGCGCGCGTCATTGAGGAGGTTCTTCAACCCGCGGGCGTCGCCGTGATTATCCAGTGTCGGCATTTCTGCATGTGCCACCGTGGCGTGAAGAAAGAGAATTCATGGACCACCACATCCAAATTAACCGGCGCATTCCTCAATAACCCTTCATCGCGGCTGGAACTGTTCAACCTTATCGGCATGAATAAGGACTGATATGATCCCATTGCAAAACTCCGGATGGATGGGCGGCAATTCAACCTTGACCCATCTCATCCTGCATTATTCATGAATAATGCAGACTATTAACGGTGATGTACAAATGATACGGACTGGCCCGGTAGGCATCCTGTTGACTAATCTGGGCACGCCCGATGCGCCGACCACGCCTGCCCTGCGCCGCTATCTGAAAGAATTTCTGTGGGACAGGCGCATCGTCGATCTGCCGAGGCCTGTGTGGTGGCTGATTCTGAACGGCGCGATCCTCAATCTTCGTCCGCCACGTTCCGCCAGGCTGTACCGCAAGGTGTGGACGGACCATGGCTCACCCCTACTGGCGATCAGCCTGCGCCAGCAGGCGGAACTGCAAGGCATGCTGGATGCCCGTGAACCCGGTTTGTTTCGAGTCGAACTGGCCATGCGCTACGGCAACCCTTCCATTGCCGATGGCATGCGGCAATTGGCCGGCCATGGCTGTATGCGCGTGCTGGTGCTACCACTGTACCCGCAATATTCATCGGCCAGCACGGCTTCCACCTTCGATGCGCTGGCCCAAACGCTTGCATCCTCGCGCGACATGCCGGAAATCCGTTTTGTGCGCGACTACCACGATCACCCGGCCTATATCGCGGCGCTGGCGGCCAGCATCAGCGAGGATTTTGACGCTCGTGGTCGCCCGAATAAGCTGGTTTTCTCGTTTCACGGCATCCCGAAGCGTTTTCACGATGATGGTGACCCCTACCCCGATGAATGCTCCCGCACGGCGGAACTGCTCGCCGGGGCGTTGAAACTGGACGATAACGCATGGGTTTTGACCTTCCAGTCGCGCTTTGGGCGTGAGGCGTGGATGCAACCCTATACCGATAAGACGTTGAAAAGTTTTCCTGATAAGGGTATCAGGGATGTTGCCGTCGTTTGCCCCGGATTTGCCGCTGATTGTCTGGAGACGCTGGAGGAAATCAACATTCAGAACCACAAGTTTTTTATGGATGCCGGTGGTGAATCATTCCGCTACATCCCGGCGCTGAACGACCGTGAAGATCATATTCGGGCTTTGGCGGACATTGTTTATGACCATTGCCCAAGAACGCACCCTGCATCAATTCATGAATGATGACTTCGCAAGAAATCATCAAAGCGCCCATGGATGGGCGCACAAATGCAAGGGCTTGCAGCGCAAGCTGTCGATTTGTAAGGAAAGGGCGATCAATCGCCCCTTTCACCTTAATGGTACCGAGGACTGGAGTCGAACCAGCACGACCGTAATGGTCACTGGCACCTGAAGCCAGCGCGTCTACCAATTCCGCCACCTCGGCATGAACGAATTCATTGCGGCAGGTCCGCAAGAGACGCGCAATCATAGGATGGAGCAATATCGTGTCAAGAAAGATTAGCAAACGCAACGAGCGTGAAAATCATTCGGAGAAGCGGTCAGGGGATCGTTCTTTCAAAAGCAAAACATCCGGGAGGGAAGGGCGCGCGCATACGCCCCGGCAATTCCGTCCTGATCATGCAAAAACATGGACGGGCATAGTTTCAGCGCACCCTGACGGTTTTGGTTTCGTAGACGTGGCGGGCAGGGACAAAGGACTTTTCCTGCCCCGTGAAGAAATGAAGTCCCTGATGCATGGCGATGTGGTGGAAGTGCGCGCCACCCTCCGCCGGGGCCGCGAATCCGCCGGGTTGATTCGCATCGTCGAAGAAGCCTCCTCCATCCTGATCGGACAATTCATTCTCCAGGGCGGCACAGGCCTGGTGCAGCCACGTTCCCGCAAAATGCCGCAAACCATTCTGGTAAGAAACCGGGATGCCGGAGGCGCGCATGACCATGATTGGGTACGCCTGCAAATCCGGCGCGGAACCAGCCCTTTACGCGGCAAGGTGCTGGAAGTGCTGGGGAACGATCTGAATCCGGAACGCCTCATTGATCTCATCGTCGCGGAACAGCAATTGCCTGCTGATTTTCCCGCCCCGGTTCTGGCGGAAGCCAGTCTCCTCTCCGATAGCGTCCATCAAAAGGATTGCGAAGGCCGCATGGATTTACGGCATCTGCCTTTTGTCACCATTGATGGTGCGGATGCACGTGATTTCGACGACGCCATCTGCGTATTACCACGCGGTGAAGGGTTTGAGGCATGGATCGCCATCGCCGATGTGGCGCATTATGTTCAACCCGGTTCAATGCTGGATGAAGAAGCGCTGGTGCGGGGGAATTCATTTTACTTCCCGGATCGTGTCATTCCCATGTTGCCGGAGAAACTGTCCAATGGCCTGTGTTCGCTCAATCCGGATGTGCCGAGACTGGCCATGGCCGTACGCATGCGTTTCGATGCATCGGGCCGCCGCCGCACCGTTCAGGCGTATGAAGTGGTCATTCATTCACAGGCAAGGCTGACTTATGCTCAGGCGGCCAGGTGGCTGGATGAGCGGGACGAACAGGCCGTACCCGGCGCGAAGGTGCGCGCGATGCTCGACCATGCCGTCCGGCTATACCGCAAGCTGGACCGTAACCGAAAACGCCGTGGCGCGCTTGATCTGGACGTACCGGAGGTACGAGCCGTACTGCATGAGGGACGTGTCGCCGCTATGGGATCGGATGAGCGTAATATCGCCCATCATCTGATCGAAGAAATGATGTTGGCTGCCAACACAGCTATAGCCGAATACCTTGAGAACCGCCATTGCGCGCTCCTGTATCGCGTACACCCTGCTCCGGAACGCCAGGCCATTGATTCATTGAACGAGTTCCTCGCACCCTTCGGAATCTTTGTTCGGCTGCCTAAAATCAAGGAGGAAAAGAACAAAGTGCGCCCTGGCGATGTGCAGTTTGTGCTTGAGAAATCAGATGGAGAACCGTTTGCCCATGTCTTACACCGGCTGGTACTTCGCTCCATGCAGCAGGCCCGGTACGCCCCGGAAAACGAAGGACATTTCGGACTGGCATATCCCGTCTATTGCCATTTCACCAGCCCCATCCGCCGCTATGCAGATCTGACGGTGCATCGAAGATTGAAAGCAATACTGCACAAACAAAGCCCGGATAAAGCGCAACCCGTGGCGGAACTGGCGTCCATTGGCCTCCATGTCTCGGCGCAGGAACGCAAACAGCAACGCGCCGAATGGGATACGCAGGCCATGTTGGCGGCGCTGTATCACCAAAAAGACGTGGGGAAGCGCATGCCTGCCATGATCTCCGGCGTGACCAAGCGCCGTATCTTCGTGGAACTGGAACCTACGCTGGCCGAAGGATCTCTAAGCCTGGACGATCTCGGCGGCCTGTTTGTACTGGATGAAACCAACCACCGCCTCCATGCCCGCAAAGGGGGGGGCAACTATGGTCTGGGCGACAAAATTGAGGTTATCATCGAATCTGCGGATCCGGTGCGTGGACTGATTAACGTCAGCCTGGCTTAGTAAACATTGCATCTGAATTTCCTATGACTTATTTGTCAGCGGAAGCGATCCACGTGACGCCCCTCATACGCAGGGTTTTACCTTGTTTCAGTGCATCCGCGACCTTGATGACCTCATCAATGTAACTCGAGCGATCCGGCTCATCCAGTTGCCTGACAAGCGCCATGACCGGTGCGGCCAAATCCGACATTGCCTCCCAGTAGGCGCGACCGTCATCAACCTCGATAACGTCGATTTCCATTTCTTCCAGTACGATGTTTCTGAAGCCTGCCGATGCGAGGGCGTCCCGCAAGCGATCCGGGTCCGCAAAAGCGAATATACCGGGGGCGTCGGGAGGTGGCGCAGGGATGTCCATGTATTTACCCAGTGTCTTCATGAGTACGCCCACAAACGGGTTTTTCTCCGGCGCTGCCCAGCAGGCCAGACTGATGCGCCCATTCTGCTTCAGCGCCTTATGGGCAGCAGCGAGGCAGGCCCGCGGATTCGGCATAAACATCAGGCCCCAGCGGATGGTCGCCGCATCAAATGAGCCTGTCGCAAAATCCAGCG
This sequence comes from uncultured Zetaproteobacteria bacterium, assembly GCA_964407235.1. Lineage (GTDB taxonomy): Bacteria > Pseudomonadota > Zetaproteobacteria > Mariprofundales > Mariprofundaceae > JAUZQZ01. The sequence goes on from CAYOUW010000056.1 coordinate 8,714, forward strand.
CTTCCGCATCGATACAGTAAAACTCGATATTATCGAGATCCATTCTTGCGACTTTCTCACGGGCCACGGCGAGCATTTCATCCACCAGATCGGTGCCGATGACCTTGCCGGACCCGCCAACAATCCGCGCCGCCGATATCGCAGGCTCTCCCGTGCCCGAGGCAATATCAAGCAGCCGGGAGCCGGAATCTATTCCGGACAGTTCAAGCATGCGTTCGGCGACAGGCGCCGCGCCCTTTCGCAATAATTCATCGCGCCGACGCCAGCCTTCGGCAGCCGATGACCAGTTATTTCGCTCACGTTCCTTGAAGTCGAATCTGTCAGAGTTTTCCATATTGAGTTCGCCGTTGAATGGGTTTTGTCATGCGTTTTGTCCGGACGTTGGGGATGATGTAGCCTGGATCCCGCAAGTGTCAAGGAGAACCGGCTTTGCAACCTCTGTTTCATTGTGCGAACCTTCCCGAAAATGAAACGGCGACTGTGGAGGCCACATGATTTTTGAGTTTCAGCATCCTGACTTGCAGGTGTGCGTACTGGCAGCGGGCAGAGGCAAACGTATGCGATCGAATAAGCCCAAGGTGCTGCATAAGGTGTTGGGGCGGACCATGATCGATCATGTTCTGCATACGGTTGAATCATTACGGCCCAGGGGAATTGCGGTCGTCACCGGTTATGCATCGGAAATGGTTCAGGCGCATGTGGGTCAACCGCGAAATCTCGAGTGGGTGATTCAGGACAGGCAACTGGGCACGGGACATGCAGTCAAACAATGCGAGCAGGCGATCTCCGATGTCCGCGATGTGCTAATTGTTTGCGGCGATACGCCGTTGCTGCGTAGTGGAACGCTGGCGAAATTAGTGGCGGAGCATCGGGATCAAGACGCCATTGTGACGGTATTGACAGCAAAGGTAGATAGCCCTTCCGGGTATGGACGGATTGTGCGCGATTCGATTGGCCGGATGACGGGGATCGTCGAGGAAAAGGATGCCACCGATGCCCAGAGACTGATCCGTGAAGTCAGTAGCGGTATTTACTGCGTTCGCCGCGATGTACTCTTTGACTTATTGCACAAACTCGGCAATAGCAACGCTCAGGGAGAATATTACTTGCCTGATATTGTTCCGCTGGCTTTGAACGATGACCGTGCGGTAGAAACAGCGGTCATGCAGGACGCGACCGAGATGCTGGGTGTGAATGACCGGGCGCAGCTCTCCTCCGTGGAAGACATCATGCAGGCGCACATCACCCGTGACTGGCAGCAGCGCGGGGTGACCATTGAAAAGCCGGAAACGGTGCGGATTGAGGCGACGGTCAGTATTGGTCTGGATACCGTTATTCAGGCGGGATGCTATCTGATCGGATCGACTCACATTGGTGATGAGTGCAGGGTGGGGCCGTATGCTGTTTTAGTGGATGCATGGATTGATGATCGGGTGGAAATATTCGCTTTCAGCCATGTTCACGACGCCAATGTGGCGATGGGTGCAAGGATCGGGCCCTTTGCGCGCCTGCGCCCCGGAGCGCAACTGGACGAGGACGTGCGGGTAGGCAACTTTGTGGAAATAAAGAATTCCGTGGTAAACCGGGGGAGTAAGATCAATCATTTAAGCTATATCGGCGATACTGAAATGGGCGCGGATTGTAATATTGGCGCGGGCACGATTACCTGCAATTATGATGGCGCGAATAAACATAAAACGATCATTGGCGACCGGGTGTTTATCGGATCGGATACCAAGCTCATTGCGCCGGTGGAAGTCAAATCCGACGCAACGGTGGGTGCGGGCAGTATTATCACAAAGAAGGTTGAGTCCGGAGGTTTGACTCTCTCCGAGCGGCCGGATCAGCGCCATGTTTCCCATTGGCAACGACCGCGTAAAAAGAATCACTAACCTGCATGATTCATGAATCACTGCAGGTTAGTTTGATCCAGCCAGTCTGACTGATGTGCGGCATTATCGGCGTGGCGGCCCGTGATGATGCGCAGGATCGCCTTATGAGCGGCCTTGCGCGCATGGAATACCGTGGCTATGACAGCGCGGGCCTGTGTATCCGCGGCGATAATGGCCTGGAATGCAGAAAGGAGCCGGGGAAACTCGTTCATTTACAGCAAAGCCTGGCTGAACATCCCTTGCCGGGCGCCATCGGGATTGGCCATACTCGCTGGGCGACACACGGTGCGCCGACGCGGGAAAATGCCCATCCGCATCTTGGCAATGGCGTGGCGGTGGTGCATAACGGCATCATCGAAAATTACGAAGACCTTCAACGGATGCTACGCAAGGGCGGGGTCAGATTCCGGTCGCAGACGGATAGCGAAGTGATTCCCTGGTTATTTTCTTCCCACCTTTTGGAGGAGAAAGAGGATGCAAAAGCGTGGAAAGCCACTGTGGGCCAACTGGAGGGCGCCTACGCCATTGTGGCCATTCTGGAGCAGGGGGACGAGAGTTTATGGTTTGCGCGCCGTGGCAGTCCGCTGTTACTGGGACGGAGCGAGGGCGCCATGTATGCGGCCTCCGATGCGCTGGCGCTGTCCGGCATGGCGGAAGAAATTCTCTATCTGGAGGAAGGGGATACCGGGCGCCTTTCCCTGAACCGCTGTCAGATATGGGATGCTCATGGAAAGGAGGTTCAGCGCCTCTGGCGGGACATGCCAGAGGCGGCGCGCTCTTCCGGTAAAGGCGGTTTCTCCCACTACATGGAAAAAGAGATTTACGAGCAGCCGCGCGTATTGGCGGATATTTTACAGACCTATATAAAGGATCATGAGATCACATTTCCCGATGCGTCGTTACTGGACACGGTAAGCCTTCCGGCCCGCATTGTCATGGTTGCCTGTGGCACGTCCTACCATGCCGCGCTGACAGCGCGCTACTGGCTGGAACGCTTCTTGCAAATCTCCGTAGAAGTGGATGTCGCCAGCGAATATCGTTATCGCAATCCCGTGATCGGTTCCGACACATGGCTGATTACCTTATCCCAGTCCGGAGAAACCGCGGATACGCTTGAAGCCCTGCGCCTGTTCAAATCCAATACGCCGGACAATCCGGCCCTGACGTTGTGTAACGTGCCATTTTCTTCATTGGCAAGGGAGTCTGACGGCGTGATCCAGTTGCTGGCGGGATCGGAAGTCGGAGTCGCTTCCACCAAGGCCTATACCGCCCAATTGGCCGTGCTGGCTTTATTGTCACTCAAGCTGGCGTATGCGTGCGGCGCAATGACGGATGAGGAATATGAAGGCCACCTTACCGCGATGCGGGATGCGGTATCCGGTATGAATACCTTGTTGCGGCAGTCGGATCAGGTGGCGGCGCTTACGCACCTGTTTCAATCAATCCACGGATCGTTGTTTCTCGGACGCGGGCCCTGTTATCCACTGGCGCTGGAAGGCGCTCTGAAATTAAAGGAGATCTCATATCTTCATGCGGAGGGTTATCCGGCAGGTGAAATGAAACATGGCCCCATTGCATTGATCGACGCGCAGCTTCCCGTCGTTGTCTTGGCGCCAAGGCAATACCATCTGCGGAAGGTACTGTCCAATTTGAGGGAGGTGCAGGCGCGTGGAGCCAAGGTCATTCTTCTGACGGATCTGCCGCCGGAAGCATGGCCGCGGGATGTAGATGCGGTGATCGGCCTGCCTGAAGGAGATTATTTTACGACGCCACTCTATGCCGCGATCCCGTTGCAACTGCTGGCCTATCATGTGGCCTGTGCGAAAGGCACGGATGTGGATCAACCGCGTAATCTGGCCAAGTCCGTTACGGTTGAATAATACAACAGGACTGGAGAAATCCTTGCAAGAGGCTCTTCTGTATATGGTTAACCCATCTGCCCGGCATGAGATGCC
>CAYOUW010000057.1:0-12425 GCA_964407235.1 uncultured Zetaproteobacteria bacterium
GCTAGCCCTATCGTCACCGGCAAAACATTAGCCTGGATTACGTCCGGTACTCCGCGTTGATGGTGATGTATTCATGCGTCAGATCGCCGGTCCAGACAGTGGCGGAAGCTTCGCCCATGCCGAGGTCCACATGCAGTGTGAATTCATCCTGCGCAAACACGGCCATGCCGTCCTCATCATGGTAATCCGGATGCAGGCTCCCGCGATCCACTATCGTTACGTTATCCGCCCGCAGGGAAACCCTGTCCGTTTCAATGGCGATGCCGCTGTTCCCGATGGCGGAAAGAATCCGGCCCCAGTTGGCATCGGAGCCGGAAAATGCCGTTTTAACCAGCAGCGAAACGGCAATGGCGCGACCCACAGTGCGCGCAGCAGCCTGAGTTTCAGTACCCGTCACTTCAAGCGTGACGAACTTGGATACGCCTTCGCCATCGCGCACGATCCATTGCGCCAGATCAATGCAAACTTCCGTCAGTGCGGCTTCAAACGCCACGGTATCTTCCAGTGGCGCATGCCCCAGTCCGATACCGGACGAGATCAGATAAAGCGTGTCGTTCGTGGAGGTGTCGCCGTCTACGGAAATACAGTTGAAGGACTGATCCGCAACACGTTGCAGCATGGGCTGAAGTTGCGTGGCGGCGAGGGGCGCATCGGTGGCGATAAAGCATAGCATCGTGGCCATGTTCGGGTGAATCATTCCGCTGCCTTTGGCGACGCCGGTGATCGTGTAATCGCCAACCTTACGGCTCGCCCATTTGGCAAACGTATCCGTGGTGCGGATGGCCTCGGCCGCGGTTCTCCACTGATTCGGGGCGAGGCTTGCCGCCGCATCTCCCATACCCGCGGCAATGCGGTCGATGGGGAAGGGTTCACCGATAACACCGGTCGAGGCAGACAGGGTCTGGCAGGCATCACACTGTACGGCAGCGGCAGCCAGATCAATCAGTTGTTGTGACCACGCACGCTCCATTTTTCCGACACCGGCGTTGGCGTTACCGGCATTGGCCACGATGCAGCGGATATCGTCGCCATGTGTCTGAATGGCGCTTTCACCCGCATCCACGCAAGCCGCACGAAAGCGGTTTTGTGTAAACACACCGGCCGCATGGGCAGGCACATCGGCAACAATCAGTGTCAGGTCTTGACGTTTGCCTTTAAGTTCGGGCGATTTGACGCCGCAGGATGCCGTACCGATGCGAAATCCCGGAACGGCCAGCGGCGGGGCAAGCCGGGGCGGGTTGACGGCCATTAAGATTTACCACGAAGGCGCAAAGCCACGAAGGAAGACGCGGGTTCAGGCAGAATACATACGCGGTGAGATGTCCGGGTTTCTGCCGTTGTATTTTGAGCCTCTTGCAAAACTCGTGAGTGGCGATCGGCTTCCCCACTTTGGCCCATTTCCGAGCTGGAATTTCGGTCCATGGAACCACCATGCACCTCATTCCATCCCGACAATGGACTCAAAGCGGGATTGCCGCTCATCCACCCAGAGTTGTGCAAGAGGCTCTTTTGATATTCTTTGTGTCTCCGTACCCTTGCGGTGAATATCATGAAGTTCGTTTGCCGTGGCACTGTTTGTATTTCTTGCCTGAACCGCAGGGGCATGGCTCATTGCGGCCCACCTTGGGCTGAGCGCGCCGGTAGGTTTGCGGCGATTCTCCCTCCACCTCTTCCATTTCCTCTCCATGACTGAATTGCATGGGCGTGGTCTGGTGGGGCTCCTCAACCGGAACCGGCTGTTCCACCTGCACATGATGCAGCGCCAGCATGGTTTCCAGCCGGATGCGTCCGAGCATGGCGGCAAACATTTCGAAGGATTCGCGTTTGTATTCCTGCAAGGGCTGTTGTTGCGCATAACCGCGCAACCCCACGCTCTGGCGCAGGTGATCCATGGCCAGAAGGTGTTCCTTCCAATGCTGGTCCAGCATTTGCAAAACCAGAAACTTCTCGAACTGGCGCATATTTTCCTCACCGACCAGCGCTTCTTTTTCCTGCATCATATCCTTCAGCGCCGCGCAGATACGATCCACCATACCGTTCGTGTCTTCCACCTCGTCATTGTTCACCCAGTCCTGGACCGGCGCATCCAGCGTCTGCTGCTCCAGAAGTTCGTCGTGTAAACCCTGCAAATCCCAATTGTCAGCGTAGGATTGCGCCGGCATGTAGCGATTCACCAGCGTAGTCACAAAATCACGGCGCATGTCTTCAATCAAATCACGTACGTCAGCGGCTTCCAGCAACTCGCGCCGCTGTGAATAAATCACATCGCGTTGCCGGTTCATCACATCGTCATACTCCAGTAACTGTTTGCGGATGTCGAAGTTGCGGCCTTCCACTTTCTTCTGGGAGTTCTCAATAGCCTTGGTGACCCACGGATGCTCGATGGCTTCACCCTTTTCAAAACCCATCTTGGTCAGCATGACCTGCATTTTCTCGCCACCGAAAATACGCATCAGATCGTCTTCCAGCGACAGATAGAAGCGCGTGGATCCGGGATCACCCTGCCGTCCCGATCTGCCGCGTAACTGGTTGTCAATGCGGCGGGATTCATGCCGTTCCGTACCAATAATGTGCAAGCCTCCCGCCTTGACGACCTCTTCATGTTCCGCCTGGCACACGGTGCGGATCTCCGCTGCCTTTTTCTCTCTTTCTTCATCAGAGAGTTTGGCCGGTAATTGTGCGATTAACATGCCCGGATTGCCGCCCAGCATGATGTCGGTGCCACGTCCCGCCATATTGGTGGCAATCGTGACCGCGCCCTTGCGGCCCGCTTGCGAAATAATTTCTGCTTCACGCATGTGATGTTTGGCATTGAGCACTTCATGAGGAATATCCCGTTTTTTCAGCAAGTCGGAAATGTGTTCCGATTTCTCAATCGACGTGGTGCCGCACAGGATCGGCTGACCGTTTTGATGGGTTGTGAGGATATCCTCAATGATAGCCTCATATTTATCTTCCTGATCGCGATAAATCAGATCCGCTTTATCCTCACGGACCATCGGCATATTGGTCGGCACGATGACCACTTCCAGCTTGTAAATTTTATGGAATTCCTCGGCTTCGGTGTCAGCCGTGCCGGTCATGCCAGCCAGTTTATCGTACATGCGGAAATAATTCTGGAAGGTGACGGAGGCCAGCGTCTGGTTTTCCGGCTGAACGGTGACGCCCTCCCTGGCTTCCAATGCCTGATGCTGGCCTTCGGAATAACGCCGTCCCGGCATCATGCGGCCAGTGAATTCATCGATAATAACAACATCACCGTCCCGCACGATGTAGTCCACCTCGCGGGTGAACAGGGTGTTGGCGCGCAAGCACTGGGTGGCCGCATGCATGAGGTTGACATTTTCCGGATCATAAAGGTTGCCATCCGGCATCATTCCGGCTTCGTAGAACAGTTCCTCCACATGCTCCATGCCTTTCTCGGTGAAGGAGACAGCCCTGTCTTTTTCATCTTTTTCGTAATCGGTGGCATCCAGGCGTTTGATGATGGCATCGGTTTTCTGATAGAGGTCGCCGGCCTGTTCGGCGGGTCCGGAAATAATCAGCGGCGTGCGTGCCTCATCAACCAGAATGGAGTCCACCTCGTCCACAATAGCGAAATTTAACTCCCTTTGGGCCAGTTCCTCCTGACCAAAGGCCATGTTATTGCGCAGGTAATCGAAGCCAAACTCATTATTTGTGCCATAGGTAATGTCGGCGGCATAGGCAGCCTGGCGAGCATCATTATCCAGCCCATGCACGATGACGCCGGTCGTTAACCCGAGAAAAGTATACAAACGTCCCATCCACTCGGCATCGCGGCTGGCCAGGTAATCGTTGACCGTGACGACATGAGCGCCCTTACCCGAAAGCGCATTCAGATATATCGGCAGGGTGGCCATCAGGGTTTTGCCCTCACCGGTTTTCATTTCGGAGATCATACCGTCATGCAAAATCATGCCTCCGATGAGCTGCACATCGAAATGACGCATGCCAAGCACGCGAGCACTGGCTTCGCGGACCACCGCGAAGGCTTCCGGCAGTAAGTTATCCAGGCCCTCGCGCCGGCTTACCCGTTCCCTGAGTTCCGTAGTTTTTGCTACCAGTTCCTGATCGGACAAGGGTTTAATCCGGCTCTCGAGCGCGTTGATTTTGTCCACAGTGGGATACATGTCTTTCAAAACCCGCTCATTACGGCTGCCGAAAACTTTGGTTAGAACCTTGAACATGGGGTTGTTTGCTCCTACACGCCTTTAACTGGGCCGGGTTATTTACAAATATGCCGTGCGCTGGCTTGCTTCCTTGCCCCTGCCTGTGCAATGCAGACCATGGCAGCGCAAGCTAACACGCAATCAGGGAAGCGACAAAACATCAATAACCGGAATTGCTTTGGCGACGGCAGATTGACTCTGATTTGTTTGAAGGCGTCACAGCCCCCCGCCGGGAGCATCAGTTTTTTGGCGCGTAGCAGCTCCGTGTGTCATGGCCGACGGCACGCATAACTTTGACAAGCTTTGCGTTTGCCTTAAGCATGCGAAAACTTGTTATACGTACCTGGCCCGAACAAGTTGGAACATTGCTGGCCTGGAGGATGATTGCAGCATAACGGCACACAGCCGCGGGATTTCGCGGACAGCATCAAGGCGCCCGTGGAGCGGTGTGGACGCATATTGCCGCGCGCCCGTCGTCTGGCAATGCAAATCCTTCTGGGTAGTGCGATTTTCGCCGGGTTGATATGGGTTTTGCTTGCCATGGGAGACAACGTCGTTGCCAGTACGGTCGCTACGCATGAGGAGTGGGTCGCCGCGGAGGCCGCCAGCCCCGCAACCATGAACGCCGCATGGCGGCGTGAAACTATCCGGAAAGGGGATGCCGCTGTTTCCGTCCTTTCCCGGCTGGGGTTTCCCTTCGCCGAGGTGAGCCGTATGGTTGATGCGGCCAGGCCTGTGTATTCCCTGCGGCAGGTCATGGCCGGCCGGAGTTTTGAACGGCAGGATCGCGGGGGCGATACGGATGTCTATTATCCCGTTGACGCCAGTCATGTATTGCACTTGAGTTTGCGGAAAAATAACTGGCGAGCATTGCTGGAACCACGAATCGCCTCAACCCGGCAGTTGGTTTTTCAGGGAGAAATCAAAGCGAGTCTGTTCGCTGCCGCGGTGCGTGCGGGTATGGATGATCGTACCACCATGAATCTGGTGGATATCTTTGCCTGGGACATCGATTTTGCCCGCGATCTTCGGCCCGGAGACAGTTTCAGGGTGCTGTTGCAGGAGCGCTTCGACCGACGGGGAAAATTGCTTGATCGGGTAATTCAGGGAGCTGAATTTACTAATCAGGGCCATGTGTTTCGAGCTGTGAGGTATGTGTTTCCAAATGGCCAGGTGGAATATTTCACACCCGATGGCAAGAGCATGCGCAAGACCTACCTGAAAGCGCCGGTCAAGTTTACACGCATTTCCTCGCGCTTCAGTTTAAGGCGCAGGCACCCGATTCTCGGCTACACGCGGGCGCATCGTGGCGTGGATTATGCCGCGCCCATGGGTACGCCTATCCACGCGGTTGGCGATGGCCGGGTGGTCTATGCCGGGTGGAAAGGAGGCTACGGCCGTTTTGTTTTGATCCGGCAGACCAACAGCAGTCATGCCACGGCCTATGGGCACATGAGCCGTTACGGGCATGGCATCAAACGGGGCGTGCGCGTGCATCAGGGACAGGTGATTGGTTATGTGGGAATGAGCGGATTAGCCACGGGACCGCATTTGCATTTCGAGTTTCGCGTGCGTGGACGCGCCGTGAATCCTCTGACCATTAAACGAACGCCCGCAAAGCCGGTTCCCGGCGCGCAAATGCCCCGCTTCCGGCAACTTGCGGCGCGGGTGTTGAGCCGCATGACACAGGGCCCCGCCTTGCTGGCCTGGGAATGAGCCTATCTTCGTTCAATGTCTCCCGGGCCTCCTCCGCGGACTGGCTGGCTAAAGCCCGGCGGGTGCTTGAAATCGAGCAGCAGTCCATTGCTGCCGTATCAGAGGCGCTTCATGATGATTTTTGCCGGGCAGTCGAAAGCATTCTTGAACTGGAGGGGCGTCTAGTGGTGATCGGCATGGGCAAGTCCGGCATTATTGCCAGGAAGATCGCCTCGACTTTTGCCTCGACCGGCACCCCCGCCTTTTTCGTACATGCCGCCGAGGCGCAACATGGCGATCTGGGTATGATTACCCGTCATGACGCCGTGCTGGCGCTGTCGCACAGCGGTGAAACCGATGAGGTGGTCAAGCTGTTGCCCACGATTAAACGGATGGGATCGCCGCTGATTGCCATCACTGGCAAACCGGAATCCACGCTGGGCCGCTATGCCGATATGGTGTTGTATGTGAATGCACCGCGGGAAGCCTGCCCGAACAATCTCGCGCCCACGGCGTCCACCACCGCGGCGCTGGCGCTTGGCGATGCGCTGGCTGTGGTGGTGCTGGAGTGCCGGGGCTTCAGCCCGGATGACTTCGCGCGTTTCCATCCGGCGGGCAGCCTGGGGCGCAAACTGATGCGCGTTGGCGATTTGATGCATCAAGGCGCTGAATTGCCTGTTGTACAAGTCGGCACGCCACTCAGGGAAGCCATCATTATCATGAGTTCTCACCACATGGGAATTACCGGCGTATTGGAGGCCGGTCGGCTGACGGGATGTATCACGGATGGCGATTTGCGCCGTATCATGGAATCCGGCGACCTGGATTTGGCGCGTCCGGTGGGCGAGTTGATGCACCGATCGCCACAAACTATCGCTGCCGATCATCTGGCATCCGAGGTCGTACGGTTGATGGAAGAGAAAGAAATTACCGCCGTATTCGTGCTGGGGGAAAACGGTGAACCTGCGGGCGTGGTGCATCTGCACGATCTGTTGCGGGCGGGCGTGGCATGAGTGAGGTCTCGTTTCGGACATTTCCGTTCGAGAAGGCGCGGGGCATCCGCATGCTGATTCTGGACGTAGACGGCGTACTGACAGCAGGCTCGATCTTCATGGACGATGCCGGCGAGGAAATGAAAGCATTTAACGTGCGGGACGGGCATGGCATTAAATTGTTACAACGCGCGGGGATTCAGGTGGCCATTCTGACCGGGCGCGTGTCCCGCGTTGTGGCCAGCCGTGCGGCTGATCTGGGTGTTGAGCATGTGGTGCAGGGGAGTTTGAACAAGGCAGACGGCTTAAAGGCGTTGTTATCCGGCACGGGGCTGCTTGCGGAACACTGCGCCTGCATGGGCGACGACATCCTCGATCTTGCGCCCATGCGGCGTTGCGCCCTGGGATTGGCGCCGCATGATGCGCATCCATCCGTGCTGAGATATGCAGATTGGGTTTCCGGTTTTGGTGGTGGATGTGGTGCGGTACGGCAGGTGGCGGAAGGGCTGATTCTGGCCAAGGGGCGCTGGGGACCGGTGATACAAGAGCCTTATGGCGTTTCCGCTACCGATTGTGGTTGGGCTATTTGACATTGTGGACATGGATTAAGTGGGGGCTTCTGGGGCTTTCGCTGGGAAGCATGACGGTGGCTGCAATACTGATGTGGCAAGCGCAGCAAGGGCAACTACGGATTTCCGGCAAACCGGTGGCGGAAAAGGCGCCACGCACGCATGTGGAGAAGCCCGTGATTGTCGAGAGGGAGGCCGGACACATCGTGTGGCGATTGAAGGCGACGAAGGCGGAGCAACAACTGACGGGCGCCATGCACCTGATTGCGCCGGAACTGGAACTGTTTACCGAGTCCGGAAAGAAAGTGCCGATGACGGGAAAGGAAGCGTGGTTCAACCCTTTGACCAAACAGATGCGCTTCAAGGGAGACGTCGAGGTGCGGTATGGAGAATGGCGTTTGCATAGTGATATTGTTCGTTATGACTATCAGAAAGGCGCGATCGTGGTTCCGGGGTTCTTTCATATCGAAGGAGAAACCACACGGGTTCGCGGTCGAGGTTTGACGGCGTGGCGCGCGACTCAGCATATACGAGTGGAGCATGGCGTGTGGATCGAAGATACGCGACCCGCGCCAATGAAAGGAATGCCATGATTCGTCTGGCATTCGTATTGGCCGTGCTGGTTGCAGGTGCGTGCCCGGCATGGGCCGGGCCGGTGACGATCCTGGCCGATCATCTGGATGTGTGGAATAACAAAAAACAGGCGCTGTTTACCGGTAATGTGTATCTGAAACGCGATGATCTTGAGCTATTCTGCGACAAATTAAGAGTCTTCTATACTGAAAAAAACGGCATTGAACACGCCGTGGCGAAAGGGCATGTGCGCATACGGCAGGGCGATAAACGCGGCCATGCGGACAAGGCGGAACTGGATAATCAACGCCAGATACTGACACTTACCGGGCACGCCGTCATGGAGCAACCCGGCGGCCGCATTGAGGGCGAGACCATTATTTACCACATTCAGCAGAGGACTACGGAGGTGCTTCAGGGCAAGGGAGAACGGGTGAAAATGAGTATTGATGAGAACTCATCAAGGAAGACATCGGGAAAGGCTCCGTCGGGAGCGTCGCCTTGAGTGAAGTTCATCATCTGTCCGCCCGGAATTTAAGCAAATCCTATCGCAAGAACCGGGTGGTTCATTCGGTTGGAATGGATGTGTATTCGGGCGAGTGCGTGGGATTGCTCGGCCCCAACGGCGCAGGTAAGACGACCAGTTTTTATATGGTTTGCGGGCTGGTAAATTGTGACGAAGGCTCAATTACCCTGGACGGAGAGGACATCACGCCTCTGCCAATGCATCGCAGAGCCCGGCGAGGCATCGGTTATCTGCCGCAGGAAGCGAGCATCTTCCGCAAACTGACGGTGCGGGAAAACCTGCTGGGTATTTTTGAGACCCTTGATATGCCGGAGGAGAAGGTCAGGGAACGTCTTGAGTCCCTGCTGCTGGACCTGGGTATCGAGGGAGTGCAGCATCAGAAGGCTTATACGTTATCCGGCGGTCAGCGGCGGCGCACCGAAATTGCCCGGGCGCTGGTGACTGAGCCGCGCTTTCTGTTACTGGATGAACCGTTCGCCGGCGTGGATCCCATCGCGGTGGAAGATATTCAGACGATTATCAGTGACTTGAAGACACGTGGCATCGGTATTCTGATTACCGATCATAATGTGCGCGATACGCTATCCATCTGCGACCGGGCCTACCTGATGAGCGCGGGCGAAATTCTGGTGCAGGGAACGTCGGATGATATTGTGGCGCATCCGGATGCACGCAGGCTGTATCTGGGTGAGAGCTTTAGCATGTGAGAATAGCGACATGAATGATTTTGAACACGGCATTATAGTGGCCATGACGGGCGCTTCGGGCGCTACCTACGCTTTGCGCCTGGTGCAGCGCCTGGGCAAGGCTGGTATACGGCAGCATATCCTGATTTCGGACGCGGCGCGCGTCGTGCTCCGCCAGGAGCCGGAACTTATTCTGCCGGAATCTCCGGAACGGATAGGAACTTTTCTGGCGCGGCATCTGGATATTAATGAGGAGAACCTGCGGTGTTATATGCTGGATGACTGGTTTTCTCCCGTGGCATCGGGGTCGGCGGGTATCCGGCGCATGGTGGTGGTTCCCTGTTCCATGGGAACATTGGCGCGGATCTCCACGGGCGCATCGGATAATCTTATTGAACGCGCCGCCGATGTGATGATCAAGGAAGGCGGACGTCTGATCCTGGTGCCGAGGGAGACGCCTCTGTCACCCATTCACCTTGAACACATGCTTTCGCTCGCTCGCATGGGCGTGCATATGATCCCGGCCATGCCGGGGTTTTACCATCGTCCGGAGGGTATCCCGGATCTGGTGGATTTTATGGTGGACAGGATTTTATCTCACCTTGGTATCGAAGACAGGGAGAGCAAGCGATGGGGCGGGTAGTCTTCAGGCCCTTTGTCTTCGCTTTTGTGCTTGCTGCGTTGCTATTGGGCGGCTGCGCTGCTACGGCAACGATGGCGGCGGTGCCGATGCCGGGAGCGCTTATTGAAGACGCGATAAAATTTTTCCGCGGCCGGGAGGAGAGCTTTCCCGTCAATATGGAAAGTTTACTGGCGGCGGTACAGCAAGGGCTTCGCCAGGTGGATCTGGGCGTGGATGTGCTGGAGCCCGCCGGAAAAGGTTATGCCGTGGACTTTGGCAACGAAAAGCTGGATGGCACGATGGAATTAAAACGTCAGACGCCCATGCTGACGACTATTTCTATCATTGTACATCGAGGTATCGGTCGTCAACACTCCGTTGAACAGGCAATTCTCAGAGTGATTCGGGATGTTTCCGAGCGAAAGAATATACAAAAGAAGTTTGATTTCACGGGATATCACCCTATTCGTATCCAGCCCTCAATGAAGAGGAGAACGATTGGCTGGTACCGGCATGACGCCTTGCTGGAAGTCAGCAAATCAGGAACGGCTGGTTGGCTCAAAATAAAAATGCCGTCCGGGGAATGGGGTTATCTGAAAGGGAAATTGTCGGGGAACCACGGGGGTTAATCGCTTATCCGTCAAATCTGATGCAAAACACACGGGATTTGTTTATCATGAAGCACATGCAGGTTAGACTCAAGGGTTTTTATTTTTGTGGGCTTCGCGCCTTTCATAGGTTTTATCGATATCGGATTAGGAGATGACATGGCATTGGATCAAGCAATACTGGATGACATTGCGGAAAAGATCGCCGGAGGCCTGCGCCTGCTCGGCGGTGTAAAGGATGAGGCTCAGGCTCAAGTGAAAGCTATCGTGGAAAGTGCGCTTGAAGGCCTCGATGTGGTGACCCATGAGCGCATGCAGGTGACCGAAGCCTTGCTTGCGAAAACCCGGGAACAAATCAAGGAGATGGAAGCACGAATTGCGGCGCTGGAATCACAGACGAAGAAGATGCCATAATTATGCTGGCGCGTTTGCCAAGCGCAGCGCTGCGCGGGCTGAATGCCGAGCCGGTGGATGTCGAAGTGGATTTGTCGCGCGGCTTGCCTGCGTGGAATATGGTGGGGTTACCGGAAGCTTCGGTACGAGAGGCGCGGGATCGGGTGCGATCCGCCGTACTCAACTCCGGATTTGAATTTCCCCTGAAGCATATCACGGTCAATCTGGCGCCTGCGGACAAACGCAAGGATGGCTCTCATTTCGACCTCCCCGTCGCCATTGGACTGTTGGTAGCCAGCGGCCAGATTCAAATGAACCGGGATGCGTCCGGGAACACGAATGCTGCGGAAGAGAATCTCCCCTTTATGTTGGGGGAGCTGGCGCTGGACGGGCGGTTGAACCCGGTTCCCGGTGTGTTGCCACTGGCGATGCATGCGCGGGATCAAGGCTTTGCGTGCATGATCGTACCCGAAGACAATGCCAGGGAAGCTGCGCTTGTGGAAGGGCTTGAGGTATTGCGCGCCGCCAGTTTGTTGCAGGTAGCGCGGCACCTGAGCGGAAGGGATTTACTGGCGGTTTCATCGGATCAAATCAGTTCGCCTGCCGGGCATGTTACGGATATGCCGGATTTGGCTGATATCCGCGGACAGTTACAGGCGCGGCGGGCGTTGGAGATTGCCGCCGCCGGAGGTCATCACATACTGATGAGCGGACCGCCCGGCGTGGGCAAGAGCATGCTGGCCAGGCGTCTTCCCGGCATTCTTCCGCCGTTAACGCTGACTCAACGTTTGGAGGTTGCCCGCATTTACAGCGTGTCCGGGGATGGCAGCCGAACGATGATGGATACCATGCCACCTTTTCGTTCCCCTCATCACTCGGCTTCGGATGTCGCCATGATCGGCGGTGGCAGCACCCCGCGCCCCGGCGAGGTATCCCGTGCCGACCATGGAATTTTATTTTTGGACGAATTACCGGAGTTTAAACGGCAGGTGCTGGAGGTATTGCGGCAGCCGCTGGAAGACGGGCGCGTGTGCATCGCCCGTGCGGCGGATACGCTGGAATTTCCGGCCCGCTTCCAATTACTGGCTGCCATGAATCCTTGCCCGTGCGGTTATCTGGGCCATCCGGTTCGTGCCTGCCGCTGTTCACCCTCCCAGATTCAGAGATATCGGCAACGTATTTCGGGGCCTTTGCTGGACCGTTTTGATTTACACGTACACGTACCGCCGGTGGATAAGGAAGACCTGGCGCGCATGCAGTCGGGCGAACCTTCCGTGCAGGTGGCCGAGCGGGTAGCCGTGGCGCGAGAGCGACAATATGCGCGATTGGGCGAAGGATATATCAATGCGCGCATGACACAGCAGCAAATTGAGCAATACGCCAGACCCGATGCCGAGGGCGCCAGCCTGTTGGATACGGCCATGGAACGGTTCTCTCTTTCAGCCCGCGGTTATCACCGTATTCTCAAGGTAGCGCGCACTATTGCCGATTTATCAGGATCGGAACCCGTGACTGCTTGCCATATCGCGGAGGCGTTGCAATACAGGAGCGAGCAGCCCGTGCAATTGTGA
>CAYOUW010000058.1:0-9047 GCA_964407235.1 uncultured Zetaproteobacteria bacterium
TCGGCTTCCCCGCTTCGGCCCATTTCCGAGCTGGAATTTCGCTCCATGGAACCACTATGCAGCTCATTCCATCCCGAAAATTGACTCGAAGCGGGATTGCTGTTCATCCACTCAGAGTTTTGCAAGAGGCTCTAAAGAATAGGCATATGGACGCTCTCTTTATCAAAACTTATGGCTGTCAGATGAACGAGTATGACTCGTCGCGCATGGCGGATTTGATGCGGGAGGCTTACGGCCTGCGTTTGGTTGCCAGTCCCGCGGACGCCGATGTGATTCTGATGAATACATGTTCCGTGCGCGAAAAAGCCGAAGAAAAGGTGTACTCCGAACTTGGACGCTACCGTCTGCTCAAGGAGGAACGCCCTGACCTGATTATCGGGGTGGGTGGTTGCGTAGCGCAACAGGAAGGCGACCGCATCATGCAGCGCGCGCCGTTCGTGGACATGGTGTTTGGCCCGCAGACCTATCACAAGCTGCCGGACATGGTAAAGAAAATCCGGCGAGACCGCGTACGCCTTACGGCAACGGAAATGTCGGAGATTGAGAAATTCGATCATTTGCCCATGGCGGAAACAACAGGGCGCTCCGCTTTCGTTACCATCATGGAAGGATGCGACAAATTCTGCACCTTTTGTATCGTTCCCTATACGCGCGGACGGGAATTCTCCCGGCCTGTCTCCGGCGTTCTGGATGAATGCCGGGGTTTGCTGGATCAGGGCGTCATGGAAATCACACTGCTGGGGCAAAATGTCAATGCCTATCTCGGCGTGGGGCCGGACGGTGAGGAATGGGACTTGTCCATGCTACTGTATGCGGTAGCGGAACTGGACGGGTTAAAACGGTTACGCTTTACCACCAGCCATCCGATGGAGATGAGCGACGGGCTGATTGATGCCTTTGTCGCAAACCCGTTCCTGATGCCCTATTTGCATTTACCCGTACAGAGCGGCTCCAATCGTATACTCAGGGCGATGCATCGCGGACATACGCGCGATCAGTATCTGGAGATCATTGGACAGTTGCGCGAAACATGCCCGGAGATTGCCCTGTCGTCGGACTTTATTGTCGGCTTCCCGGGTGAAACCAACGCCGATTTTGAGGATACGCTGTCTCTGGCGCGCCAGGTCGAGTTTGATTTCGCTTATTGCTTCAAATATTCGCTACGTCCCGGCACGCCCGCTTCCCGGATTAAAAATAATATAACTGAATCGGTGAAAAATGAGCGGCTACAATGCTTGCTGGCCCTGATGCGGGAGAGCAGCCATGTGCGTTATCAGCGGCAGGTGGGCAAAACAATGGATGTACTGGTGGAGAAGGAAAGCCGTACGGATGGTGACATGCAAGGGCGCACGCCGGATTTCAAGGTTGTTCATTTCAAGGGAAGGAAGCGGCAAACAGGGCAATTGTTGCCGGTACGCATCACCGGGGCTTATGGGCAGTCATTACGCGGCGAACCGGTCATGGCCGGATGATGGTTGACTCCGCGTTGAGTCTGCATCTTACCGACACGGATACTGAAGTCCTGCGCAGTCTTTGCGGCAGCGGGAACCGTATCCTGCATCGAATTGAAACCAAACTCGGCGTGCGTTTTCTTGGGCAACCCGGCGACTGGCGCATCGAAGGAAGTCAGGCTCACGTAGCGGAAAAGGTGATTTACGCACTATTACCGTGGGCAAGACAAGGGGCTGTTGAAGATGTTCAACTGGAAGGCGCGTTGCGCACGCAGGCGGCTTTTGACGCGGATGAAAATGAAACGGTGGAAGCGGGTGAAGACATCGTAATGGCCGGACGCCGCCGCATTCAGGGAAAAACGCCCAATCAGCGGCGGTACCTGAACAGTATCCGCCAGCATGTATTGACATTGGCGGTGGGTCCGGCGGGTACGGGCAAGACCTATCTGGCCGTAGCGTTGGCTGTTGAGGCGTTGCAATCGCATCAGGTTGAACGCCTTATTCTGACGCGCCCGGCGGTTGAAGCCGGGGAGCGCCTGGGTTTTCTTCCAGGCGATATGCAACAAAAAATAGATCCGTACCTGAGGCCGTTATTTGATGCATTGGCCGATATGATCGGGCTGGAGAAGATGAATAGCCTCATGGAATCCGGCCTCATCGAGGTGGCCCCGCTGGCCTATATGCGCGGACGCACGCTCAATAATGCGTTCGTTATTCTGGATGAGGCGCAGAACACGACGCGCGAACAGATGAAGATGTTTCTGACGCGCCTCGGATTTTCCTCAAAAATGGCGGTGACCGGCGATACGACGCAGGTGGATCTTCCCGCCAAGCATCGTAGCGGCCTGTTGCATGCCTTACAGGTGCTGGAAGGCGTGGATCAGGTAGGCATCTGTCGTTTGAATGGCCGTGACGTGGTGCGTCATCCGCTGGTGGAACACATTGTGGCTGCCTATGAGCGCAATGAGGCGGGCGAGGATGCTTGATATTCTCGTGGATGAGGGTATCAATCACTCGGCTTTGCCGGAAGATGCAAGGATACGCCAGGCTGTGGCGATCGCTTGCGCTCAGGCAGGCGTGAGCTGTATGGTGATATTGTGCCTTCGTATTGCCAATGACGATGTAGTCCGTGCCCTGAATAAACAATGGCGGCATGAAGACCATGTCACCGATGTGCTGTCGTTTCCCATGCAGGTCGGTCCCGACTTTGATTTTGGAGAATCGCTGGGAGATATCGTTGTGGCATGGCCTTTGGTACAAAAAGAAGCCATCCGATTGAACCTGGATGCCCGCCACCATGTCCTGCATCTTGTAATGCACGGCGTGTTGCACCTGTTGGGACGCGATCACGCCGAAGAAACGGAGGCAAAACGCATGCAAGCCATGGAAAGCCGGGCCATGGCGCAGCTTGGCCTGCATGATCCGTATGTTTGAACGTGTCAAAGAGCGATTGCGCACGCGGATACTTGCGCAGTTACGGCCTGGCCGGGATGAAGATGAATTGCTGGCATTGATTGGAAGAGCGGAGGCCGTGCGGTCCGATGACCACCGCCGCATGCTTGAAAGTCTGGTGATGTTTCGCGACGTTCGGGTGCGGGAGCTGATGGTTCCTCGTTCGGAGATCGTTGCGCTCAAGGCAAACATATCACTTAAGGAGGCTTTGAAGAAGATTACCGAAAATGATTATTCCAGGTTGCCGGTCTATGTTGACAACCTGGATCATATCAAGGGCGTGATTCATGTGCGGGATGTATTTCCCGCCTGGATCGAGGGCAAGAAGAAACAGCTTTCCGACCTGATTCGACCATGCCTGAAGGTACCCGAATCGCAATTGGCGCTTGGTCTCCTGGATCGCATGAAAGAGCAGGGCGCTCATCTTGCCATGGTGATGGATGAATACGGTGGTACGGGAGGTCTGGTTACGCTTACCGATTTGTTGACCGAGATCGTCGGTTCCATGGATGAGGTAGGCGAAGCCTGCGAGTTCGGGGGATGCGTGAGGGACGATGATGGCGGCTATGTCGTGGCTGGCCGCATGCATGTCGAGGATCTGGAAGGGGTGCTGGATCGGCCATTGCCGGAGGGTGATTATGATACGGTCGGAGGTCTGGTGACCAGCCTGTGTGGACGTATTCCGGACCAGGGGGAGCGTATCGAGGTAGCGGGATTGACCGTTCGGATACTGGCGGCGGAACCCCGGCGAGTTCTCAAATTGCATATTACGCCCATGGCAGATGCCACCCCTGAATAAGCGGCGTCGCCGGCTGTTGCGACATTTGCCGTGGGCCGCGCCGATGATGGCATTCCTTTTGGGCAGCCTGATGCCTTTTGCATTTTCTCCTTATGACCACAAATGGTTGGCTGTGCTGGTATTGGCTGGCTGGATTTTACTGTTGATGCGCGGGCGCGCTTTTGCCACGGGATGGGCCTTCGGGCTTGGCTGGTTCGGTGTTGGCGCATGGTGGCTGGCGCCTACATTGCACACCTTCGGTCCGCTGGCATGGCCGTGGGCCGTGTTGGCGACCGTGCTGGTCGGCGTTGTTCTTGGTTTGTTTCCGGCAGTTCTGGCCTGGGCCAGCTACAGGCTGGCGGGAGATAGCGCTCGCATGCTGATCGTCTTTCCAATTCTGACGGTGGGCGAGGAGTGGCTGCGCGGGCATCTGTTGACGGGACTGCCGTGGACGCCGATCGGTAGTCTGTTGCTGGACACGCCTGCCATTGGCTGGGCGGCTATCATAGGCGTGTACGGTGCGGCCTTTCTCCCCGCCTTGCTGGCGGTTTCGCTGGCGATTATCGTCCGGCGAACGTACTACCGTATGGGCATTGTTGGCGCAACAGTCGCCGGTCTGTGCCTGTTCGCCGCACCCGCGCCTTATCGGGCCGAAGGTGCGCTGCATCATGTTGCGCTGATCCAGGCCAATATCCCCCAGAAACTGAAGTGGAACACGGATTTTCTCAACGAAACCATGCACCGCTATGTGCGCTTGTCGAAACAGGCGGCCAGCCGGAGCGATTTGATTGTCTGGCCGGAAGCGGCCGTGCCCATATTTCTGGAGCAAACGCCGGAATGGAAGGCATGGCTGCTGCACCACATGAAGGCATGGAATACGCCGGTGCTGTTTGGCGGCCTCAAGCTCGATGGTAACGGACGCATCGCGCACAATGGCATTTATCTGTTCGAGCCCGGCAGGAAAGAATTAACATTCGTGGGTAAGCAGCACCTGGTGCCATTCGGCGAGTATGTGCCATCGTGGATTCCGTTCCTGCATGCGCTGGTGCCCGGTATCGCGGATTTCAAACCTTCCAGGGATTCAGGCGTGTTGCAGGGCGTTCATGAACGCTATGGTTCGCTGGTGTGTTACGAAGCAATTTTTCCACGCGAGGCGAGGAAGCGTGCGGGTACGGCATCAGTGCTGATCAATGTGACCAATGATGCATGGTACGGACATACACCCGCGACATGGCAACATTTGCAGGCGGTCCGCATGCGCGCCGTGGAAACCGGGCGTTATCTGCTACGCGCCGCCAATACCGGCGTATCGGCCATTGTTGCGCCGGATGGAACGATTCGGCAAACCATGGACTGGTTTACACAGGGCATTGTTTACGGAAAATATCGTGACTCTGATGCACGAACGCCTTATCAGCGCTGGGGTAATATGCCATTGCTGGTCTTGATCATTCCACTCCTGTTGGTGGTCTGGACAGGAAGGAGAAGTCCATGAAAACATCGATTTGCGTGATCGGCGCGGGCTCATGGGGTACGGCATTGGCCATAGTGCTGGCGCGGCAGGGAAGGCGAGTCCGACTGTTTGCCCGCGATCCGGCAAGGGCGGCGCGCATGCGGCAAGCGCGCGAGAACGATGTTTACCTCCCTGGCATTCCACTTTTGGAGAATCTTGAGGTTACATCTGATCCGGATGCTGCGCTTTCCCATTCCCGCGTTATTGTGATTGCCACGCCCAGTTCGGCGGCGGAATCTGTTTTGCCACAAATAGCAAAGGTATCCGACGGCCCCGTGATTGCCGTCTTCAAGGGGGTGCGTCCGGATACGCTGGAGCGTACGGATGAATTACTCGTCCGGTATCTTGGATGTGAAAGAAGCATCGTGCTTTCGGGTCCGTCTTTTGCGGTGGAAGTCGCCCGGGGATTACCGACGGCCATGACCATGGCCGCATCGAACATTCAGCAGGCCGAGGTTGCGGCCACATTCTTTGCGGGTACGAATCTTCGTATTTATGCCAGTGATGATATGGCCGGCGTTTCATTGGGCGGAGCGTTGAAGAACGTGGTTGCCATTGCCGCGGGCGTAGCGGATGGCATGCGGCTCGGTCATAACGCCGTAGCGACTGTGATTACCCGGGGACTGGCGGAAATGGCGCGTATTGCATGCGCCTGTGGCGGCCGTCGGGAAACTTTGATGGGGTTGTCCGGTTTGGGCGATCTGGTACTTACATGTACGGGCGAATTGTCCCGGAACCGCCGTTTTGGCATCGCACTGGCTCAGGGAATGGATGTTGTCAGCGCCCTGGAACATATTGGTCAGGTGGTCGAAGGCGTGGAGACGACACGGGCCGCGCATGCCCTGGCGGCCGGACTGGGCGTGGAAGCGCCGCTGATGGAATCGGTATACCAGGTCCTGTACGGGAACATGCGGTTAACGGACGCTGTTCGGGGGCTTATGAAGCGCCCGGAGAGAAATGAATGCTAGAGTCCGATGATGACGATTTGTTTGGCGATGCCATGCGCGGCGTGCGAAAATTATGGAGCGAGCCCCGCCGCCAGGCAAACAGGCCACACCCCCGGATCCGCAAGGCAATGGAAGCGGAGCTCCCTTTCTCCGCGGAGTTGGGGGGCATCCGGTCGGATCGGTTAATCGAGCCGTGGATGCTGAAGGCCGATGGTGTTTCGCGGGAACGATTGCGCCAACTGGCGAACGGACGACCACCGACGGACAGGGAGGCGGATTTGCATGGCATGTCGCGCGAGGAAGCCTTTGTTGCGCTGGAACGATGCATGCGGCAGGCGTTAACGGGGCATGATCGCGTGCTGTGTCTGGTGCATGGGCGTGGCTTGCATTCGCGGGATGGCCGTCCGGTTTTGAAAGAAGCAGTCTACCACTGGCTGGCGGAAGGCCCCTTTGCCGGTCATGTGCTGGCTGTGATTCCCAAGCCGGGAACCCGTGGCGGCTCGTGTCTGGTACTGTTGCGGCGAAAGCGCTAAACCTGCGATTGGCTCCAAGCTAAAAATACTGAACCTGGGGGAGATTCATACCTGTTTGCGCTGCGATCTGAAACAATAGAACCACCAGCAATAACAATGAAAGGCCAAGAACAACAAAGGATGCAAGAATAATCAGCAGTGCTGATCCGCCGCCTATTCTGGCATGCGATACCAGTCCTTGCCAGTTTAGATACAGGCTCCATAAGGTCGTGATAACACCCACAAACGGAATCATTGAAACGACGGTTGGCGCCGCGCCATAAGCGCAGATCTGAAAGGCATCGACGGTGGTTAACGACGATTTGCAGAATGTGCGGGCGGCCCAGCCAAGATACCATGCCCATGACCATGTTCCAATAATGCCAAACAATAATAATGCAGGAAGAATGAACACAATGGTCATAAGGCCGGAGGAGATGCTGACAACAAGCGCCGGGATGAGAAGATAAATGACAAGCAGGACTATTGAATTCTTGTATCCTTGTGCGACGGGCATATTTTCGAAGCACGGGGTAGGCGAGGTCATCGTTGCCTTGAATGCTGGCAGCAGCGTTTCACCGATGCGTTCGCTGGAAAAATAATTCTGTTCGTTTTTCATGGTTCCCCCTCAAAGCGTTCAATCCAAGTCGATACGATACGGTTGTGCAAGGTATTGTGTAAGATCGAGGGCTCGTCTATATTCAGGAATATGAATATAAACCGATATCTTCTCCTTATGTTCCTGATATGCATGCCTGTCTTTACCGCGGTGGCGTCGGATCGATCCGACGCATTGCCACCGCCAACAGCCGTGCAGAACACACCTGAGGCCCGGGAAACGGTGCAGCCATCCGGCAAGGACAGCTCTGTGGGCAAGCAGTTTTCAACCTCGGGTGCCAACAAGGATGTACATGTTCGTACATACAAACGCAAGAACGGGACGACGGTGGAGGAGTATTCCCTGCACGGACACGTGTATAAGGTCAAGATCAGTCCGGCCATGGGCACGCCGCCCTATTACCTTTATGACAATAATGGCGACGGGAAGTTTGATCGGCAGATGCCGGGGGGTTACCAATACATCACCCCTCCCGAATGGGTGCTTAAACGTTTCTGAATCGTTCGGGTTAACTTTTTGTCAGTTCCCGAACTTATCCTGATTACAGACACCACACGCATGGAGCGCGAACAGTTCTTCGAAACCGCGGAAGTAGCTTTATGTGGTGGCGTGGATGCCGTGCTGGTGCGTGAAAAGCAGATGGACAGTGCGCGGTTGCTGGCCTTTTGTTCACGCCTGAGATCAATGACAATGGCGCACAATGCATTACTGATTGTCCATAGCCAGGCCGATGTAGCGCGAGCTGTCGAAGCCGATGGCGTGCATGTGGCCGCTGCGAATGTGGCGGAAATTCCAGCCATGCGCAAATGGTTAGGGCATGCGGGAATGACGATCTCGATATCGTGCCATAATGCCGAAGAGATGGATTTGGCGGCGCATTACGGGGCGGATTTCGCGTTGTTGTCACCTGTGTTTTCCACATCAAGTCATCCGCAAGCGCTACCGATCGGCGTGGACCGGTTCATGGAGATTGCAAGGAATACCGCCCTGCCGGTTGTCGCGCTGGGCGGTATTGGACCGGGGAACCGAAAAGCGCTTACCGGCTGGGGCGTAGCGGTGATCAGCACGATTCTGGATGCGGCTGATGCGGAGCTGGCCGCTCGTGAGATGTCAGGTTATGCTTGTCCATAAGCATGGCGATTCACGAATAGTCCGGGCCAGGGCGTACCGCCTTGTAGTGCATGCCGTGCGTTTCTGTTTGTATGGGGTGCTTGTTATACCTTCCCCTGTTGGGCGATCTTTCGCGAGATCTCGAAAATCCGGGCTTCAACGGTTTTGATCAAAAATTCGCGCAAGGGCGGATAGGCTTCCACCACATTCCTGAAGGCGGCAAACGGAATATGCGCCATGACGGTATCTTCCACCGCGACGATATCCGCCGGACACCCTGTTCTACGCTTTGCCGAGGTATCGTTTTGCAGCACGGACATGTCTCCAATTAATTGGCCGACGGGGAGTTCATGCAGTGTCGTCCTGCTGCCGGATTTGCCAGCCAGCACATAATGCGCTTTCCCTTTGGTCAGCATATCAACCGAATCGAGTACATCTCCTCCCTTGTGGATAACCGTACCGGCTCTGTAGCGGACAATCTCCGCCTGCTTGCCAAGGAAATGACGCATATCCATCGGGATGCGCTGTAATACCACGTTGCGCGACAATAGACTCACCATACGCCGCTGTTCATGTTCATGCATCAGGGCCGATTCTACTTCCGGATTTTCCAGCAGGAAGGACAGCACTTTTTTACGCGGGAGTTCGACCACCGAACTGTCCTT
>CAYOUW010000058.1:9147-12417 GCA_964407235.1 uncultured Zetaproteobacteria bacterium
CCAGCAGGAAGGACAGCACTTTTTTACGCGGGAGTTCGACCACCGAACTGTCCTTGTTGGCGACCACGTCCGCACCACGTGGATTGGGATCCAGCAGAGCGCCTTCACCGACGACATTGCCATAAGCGATCATATTGAGCAGCACCAGTTTGCCCGTGTCGTCCGGTACATAAACCGCCAGTTCTCCCTTAAGTACGACATACATGGAGTCTCCCGCGTCTCCGCGCCGGAACAGGTGTTCGCCTTCCTTGAGCAGACGTCGATGCATAGCCGCCCATGTTTTTCCACCAATACCTTGCGTCACGAGTCCCAGGAAAGGATATTCTTTACCGGCGTCTTCCCTTCCTCCACTGATCCGGCCAATCCGGGGGAACTCTTTGCCAAGCTCCGCCGCCTGGTTTTTCTCACCGGATTCAATCAACACATCATACAGGCAACGGAGAACTCCCGTGGCCGTAGTATGTCTTTTATTGACAATCAGTGCTTCCGCATAGCGGCGAAGGTAACGTATATCCTTGGGATAGATGCGTACCAGATCTGCATATACCGCTTCTGTTTTCTCGTTATCGTTCTTGTCATTCATGTTAACCCGGATGATCCATGAATGATCCGGGATTCAAGATCAGGGGATCAGGCCGGCCGGGCACGTTGGCCTTGCTGGCTGATTTCGCTTACATCTTCCGGATACATGCAACGTTTCACCATGAGCGTGGGCTGGGCTTGCATATTGACATCGCGTGGCATAATACCGTTTCCGTGGCGGTCCATGGATAAATGCACGACCGGCCGCAGCGGAAGACGGCGGTGAACGCGAATAACCTGACCAATATCACCGGAATTGAGCTGGACGTAGGTACCAACCGGATAGAGCGAAATAGCATCAATCAGGCACTTCAGAAATGCCGGATCAAAGGTGCTTTTGTGGTGAATCAGAAGCTCCCGGATGGCATCGCGGGGAAGCAGGCGTTTGCGATAGGGACGGTAATGAATCAGCGCTTCAAACATCGAGAGTAGCCCGATAATACGGGCGGTGCGGCTGATTTCATTTCCCTTCAGCCCTGCCGGGCCTGAACCGTCAAAACGTTCCTGCGCCTGTGATGCAGCGGTGAGGATGCGATCATCGCGTATACCACATTGGCGCAGGTATTCTACGCCATGCTCAGGCGCTGCGTGAATCCGGTCCATTTCCGCGGGTTTGAGTTTCTTTTTCTTGTGACGTATGTCGGCGGAGATCTGCGCCATGCCGATATGATGCAGCATGCCAGCCAATACGAGTGCGTGCAGCTCATCTTCGTTGAATCGGAGCTGACGTCCCATTTTAATGGCATAAAGCATCATCATAACCGATTTCTCGACAAGATCGCCAAGATCGGTATCGGCATCGCGGATGCTCATGGAATGGCCACTCACCTCCAGTTCCAGATGCGCAAGCCTTTCCGGTTGTTTCGACAGGTGGGCAAGCAGGGATGCGACATGTTTTGAAAGGGGATCGGTCTTGCCAGGCTGATGTGCGGCAGCAGCCCTGAAAATGGCCAGAATACGGATCACGCACTGGTCGAGCCATTGCTTGCCATCCCCGCCTGCGCCATCGGGCGCTACATACCCGGCCGTTGCCGCTTTAACCTGTTGTTCGCCCGGATCTTCCTCCATCAATTGGCTGGTTTCATCGGGGGGCGGGGTGCCGGAACTGGTATAACCGGTTTCCTCATCCACGAGTGCGTACCCGGCCGATTCCGTCTCCGGGTTATCGGAGGATGTCCGTGGTGAATGGTGGGAACGAAGCAGGTCAATGTATTTGGGCATCAGTAAGGATACCTTTCCAGGGTCTCCGAAACCAGGCGGGAATCCAGCAGGGATACGCCCTCGCGCATGCCGAGTAGCAGGCAACGGTCCGCCAGATGGTTGATACGGCGGGGTACGCCGCCGGTATGGCGGTACATGGATTCAACCGCCTGCCGGGTCAACATGGCGCGGCCACTGCCTGCCGCGCGCAAGCGGTACAGCACATAACGGGTTGTATCCTGAGCTGACAGCGGTCCCAGATGAAGGTGCAAGGCGATACGTTGGCGCAACTGCGGCAATTTGATAATTTTCCGCTGTAATTCCGGCTGCCCCACGAAAACCAGCGTCAACAGAAATCGGTTAGCCAGTTGAAAATTCAGCAACAGGCGCAACTCCTCGAACGTGTCGAGTGAAGGGATGCTCTGCGCCTCGTCAATGCAAATCAGCGTGTCGCGATTGGATGTGGCGTTTCCGGCCAGGTGCTGTTGCAGGGCGCGCAGCAGCATATTTTTGTCCACGTCATCGCAATCCAGTCCCAGTTGTCGGTTGATTTCCCGTAACATTTCCACGGGAGACAGGCAGGGGTAAGTGATAAAGGCGATATTGAAGCGTTTTTCAGGCAGGGACAACAGCACACGCTGGATAATGGTAGTTTTACCGCAGCCGATATCCCCGGTGAGCATCATGGCGCCTTGGCGGCGCATGATGGCATCCGTTAAATCGTCAAACACCCTATGATGAATATCCGACTCGAAAAAGTAGTCGGGATCGGATACGTTTTCAAATGGAAAATGTTTCAAATGCCAATGTTCAAGATACATTCATATTCGCCCTCACGCTGCATCATCCTTGAAAGGGCTGATAAAAGTCAAGTTTTAACACTATCAAAGCTATGGTTAATTCGACTCTTTTTACCGCCTCATGGCGAACAAATTAATCGCAATTCAACCGATAGTCCCCATTGCTTTTCCGTTAAATGCTGTCGTTTCTTCACCCGATCCGAGCCTTACAGGCGGACCGTCATGATGTGGTTCCGACAAATCTATTGTAACGCCGCTCGTGTTAATGACTCCAGCGATGGCCACATGCTCGGAAACAGCGGGACCGTCCCGCTCAATACTGTAAGGCGCCCGGGACAGTGGACAGACAAAGGGAAAACGAAGCTCTGCAGGACTGGTATTCGGCGTCACCATCGTCGCTGTCTTACGCTCTTCGGTATAGAATTTAAGGGATACTGATATCCCCCGCCCACTGTAAAGATAATGGTATTGCGCGGCGTTACTGATTGCGCCCCGAATGAAGCATGGCTATGATTTACCAGGACATCTCCTTCCGGGGAAGTGATGGTAGGTTCGGTGTTACATTCAATACGAAATGCTATGCTCGTAAGCAAATGATAGGAGTTGGTTATGAACTTGAAAGATAAAAGCTGTGTTCCCTGTCAGGGCGGAGTGCCGCCGATCACCCTGGAAGCTGCTCGTGCCATGC
>CAYOUW010000059.1:0-12380 GCA_964407235.1 uncultured Zetaproteobacteria bacterium
TGCCGCCATTGCGGCGCATGCGGGGCTTTGACTAAAAAGCGTATGAATTCACCACGAAGACACAAAGACACAAAGAAAAGATTATCACATGCAATAGTGGTATCGATTGCGGCTCGCTATCTGAACCCCTGTTCAAGTAAACTCACTTTAGAGCCTCTTGCAAAACTCCGGGTGGATGAGCGGCAATCCCGCTTCGAGTCAATTTTCGGGATTGAATGATCTGCATGGTGGTTCCATGGAGCGAAATTCAAGCTCGAAAATGAGCCGAAGTGGGGAAGCCGATCGCCGCTCATGAGTTTTGCAAGAGGCTCTTTAGATACGCACATAAGAACAAAAGCATTCTTTGTGCCTTCGTGGTAATATTTTTAAGGAGTTATCATGACTAAACGAAAACTGGCGATTACCGAACTGGCATTACGTGACGGCCACCAGTCGCTGCTTGCTACGCGCATGCGGCTGGACGACATGCTCCCCATCTGTGAGAAAATGGATGCCGTCGGCTTCTGGTCCATTGAGGCATGGGGTGGCGCGACATTCGACACCTGCCTTCGTTACCTCAGGGAAGGACCATGGGTTCGCCTGCGCGAATTGAAGAAAGCCATCCCCAACACGCCGCTGCAAATGTTATTACGCGGCCAGAATCTGCTCGGCTATCGTCATTATGCCGACGATGTAGTGAAAAAATTCGTGGATATGTCATGCGCCAACGGCATTGATGTCTTTCGCATCTTCGATGCCATGAATGATCTGCGCAATGTGCGTGTGGCCATCACTCAGGTAAAAAAGAATGAGCGTCACGCCGAAGGCGCGATCTGCTACACGACCAGCCCTGTTCATACCCTGGAATACTTTGTAGATCTGGCCAAAGGCTTCGAAGATACGGGCTGCGATACGCTGGCCATCAAGGATATGGCGGGATTGCTCACGCCACAGGCGACACGTGAACTGGTGACAGCCCTGAAACAGGCGATCTCCATTCCACTGCATTTGCATAGCCATGCCACGGCAGGGCTGGCTGAAATGGTGGAATGGGAAGCCGTGCATGCAGGCTGCGATATTATTGATACGGCTATTTCGCCGTTGGCGGGCGGAACCAGTCATGCACCCACGGAAGCGATGGTCGCGGCATTCGCCGGAACTGAATTTGATACCGGATTAAATCTCGATTTACTGCAAAAAATTGCCGCCTATTTCCGCGAGGTACGCAAGAAGTATGTTCGTTTCGAATCGGATTTCACCGGTGTGGATACGCGCGTTCAAACCAATCAGATTCCCGGCGGCATGATTTCCAACCTCGCGATGCAACTCAAGGAACAGGGAGCATTGGGCCGCATGGATGAGGTCATGGACGAAGTTCCGCGCGTTCGGGCCGACTTTGGTTATCCGCCGCTGGTCACCCCGACCAGCCAGATTGTCGGTACGCAGGCCGTTCTGAATGTGATATCCGGCAAGAAATACAAGGTGATTACCAATGAGACCAAAGCTTATCTCAAGGGCATGTACGGCAGGCCTCTGGGAAAAGTCAACGCGGATGTTCGCAGGCTGGCGCTGGGCGATGAGGAGCCCGTGAATGTGCGTCCGGCCGATTTAATTGGGCCTGAACTGGATATACTGACACGCGAAGTGGGCGACAAGGCCAACAGCGTGGAGGATGTTCTTTCCTATGCCCTGTTTCCGGCCATTGCGCTGGAGTTCTTCAAAGAGCGCGCATCCGGGATATTTCATCCTGAGCCGCTGGAAACGCCTGTGATTGAAACACCGGCGGAGCCTGCCGCAACGCCTCTGGCACCGACCGAATTCAACCTTACGATCCACGGTGAAGTTTACCACGTCAGCATTGAAGGAACAGGCCACAAGAGCGCCGATGTCCGCCCCTTCTACATAAAAGTGGATCATGTGCTTGAGGAAGTGATGGTGGAAACCCTGACCGAGGTGGTTCCGACCGCCAATGGCGCCATTGACGCCAAAAAAGCCTCCAAAGGATCGCTGCGGCCCGAAGCCAGCTCCGATAATGACGTGACCACGCCCATGCCGGGGCGTATCGTCACCATTCATGCCGAAGCAGGCCAGCAGGTCGAAGCCGGAGACACCGTCCTGGTCGTCGAAGCCATGAAGATGGAGAATCCGGTGCATGCGCCGGTCTCCGGAACGGTCAAGTCGATCCATGTCAGCGTCGGCGATAACGTCAATCCTGATGAATGCCTGATGGAGATTGGATGACGGTTCATTTGACAAAGCGCCGGATCGCAGTGTAGAAAGAGTAGTGTTTGCGTTGGCGCCATGGATGGTGCGCATAAAAGGCAGGATGCCCGACAACCGATTATTGGGAAGGTAGCCAACGTGTGCAGTACTGCTTAAATCCGGGAACATCGTGAAGCGCTTGCATCATTCACTACGCCACGAATTAACCCGGGCCATTCTGGCCTGGAGCGGTTTCTTTTTCCTTTTTCTGGCGATTACGTTTGCGCTTGCGTTCAATCATTTGAGAGACTATATGCTGGACCGCGAAGCCCACACGCATCTCTCTTACCAGACTGCTGAATTTGCCGAACATCTGGAACATCAGGATACCCGTGCCATCCGGAGGGAAAGCGATGCGCTGGTCCGGGAACCGGGCGTTGCGGGAATTCTGTTAGCTGACGCCAGCGGAAAACTCATTGACAGCTTTTTCCGGAAACAGAAATACCCGGTTTTGCAATCGTGTGAGCCCGTTACAGCCGAAACATTGCCTGCTATCGTCGCTAAAAGTCCTCATTTACATCTGTATAAGGCGCGAATTCCAAATCAGCGCGCCACCCTTTTCCTGATTATGGATGATCGGCAAATCGACATCGCCATCGAGTCCTCCACCGTCGTGGCCGCACTCCTTTTACTCACCCTGCTTGGACTATCCATCAAGGCGCTTCACTATACGTTGCGCCATCAACTCGTGAAACCAGTGGAAAAAATCAGAAATCTCATCGATACCG
Organism: uncultured Zetaproteobacteria bacterium; assembly: GCA_964407235.1. Taxonomy (GTDB): domain Bacteria; phylum Pseudomonadota; class Zetaproteobacteria; order Mariprofundales; family Mariprofundaceae; genus JAUZQZ01. The sequence continues at coordinate 2,970 of CAYOUW010000059.1, forward strand.
GCGGGAAAATCCCGGAAAACATCCTGCATGGACTGGAAGAGACGCTGCCGAATGAAGCCGTAGATATTCTTGATACCTATGAGCATTTACAGAAACAGGAACATCAAGTGAAAGAACGCATGCAACGCATTCTGGGTATGGTTTCGGGGTGCACATGGAGTGCTGACGCCAATCTCAAATATGGCGATTTCCTGTCAGAACCGGATGGTGTGTTCAGAAAAGCATCCGGCCAATTGCTGCATACGCCGCTGTGGGCATGGTTAAAAAATACTTCCCGGCAGCAGGAATTGCATGAAACGCTACAGGAAGCAATGAAGAACCACGCCACGCATCTCGATCTGGCTTATCAACTGGATGACACCCGGAATAGAGATGGAAAAATATACTGGATCGGTGAAAACCTTTACCTCCAATATACCAAAGACGGATCGCTTGTCATGATTGTTGGTATCAGCAATGACATCACTGAACGTAAACAAAAGGAGGCTGAACTCTCCAGGATGCAGGATCACGCCCGGAAAATGGAGGCCGTCGGCACGCTGGTGGGCGGTATCGCACACGAATTCAACAATATGCTGGCGGGAATCGTGGGCAATATATTCCTCCTCAAAATGGACCTGTCTGATCAACCCAGGCAGGCTGAACGTTTGGCGCGTATTGAAAGTTTAATCAGCCGGGCGGCCATGTTGATCGACCAGATGCTCACCTTTGGCCGCAAGCATTCATCAAAAATTTACAAGATTGTTCTGAACAAAACGGTGGAAGAAATATTTTATCTGGAGAAAGTAAACGTCCCGCAACATGTGGACATGAGTCTTGACATGCGGGGCGAACTGATCGTCCGCGCCGACGCCCCCCGGCTGAAACAGATTCTTGGCAGCATCATCGGCAATGCATTCGATGCGCTGGAAGGCGTCAGGTCGGGTCGTATCCGCATTAAGCTGGAGCAGCTTGGCGTTGACAAGGCTTTCCGCCAGCGGCACCCGAAGATGGCGGCCTGTTCATCCCTCGCGCATATCGTGATCACCGACAATGGCCACGGCATCGGGAAAAAGGATATGGACAGGATATTCGATCCTTTTTTCACCACCAAGGAAGTCGGTAGCGGAACCGGCATGGGCCTGGCCATGGCTTATGGCGCCATGGAATCCATGGGTGGCGTCATCAACGTGGAAAGTTCGGAGGGTAACGGCACGACCGTGCACCTTTATCTGCCGACGGCGGATGGCATGGAAAACGATCTTATTGATGATGATTCCGGTGAAATCTTTATGGGCGGTGGAGAAATCATACTCATTGCGGATGATGAAGAGCTGGTGCGCGAAGCTGCTCGTGAAGTATTGGAGAAGATTGGCTACAGGGTAAAAACAGCGGAAAACGGCGAGGAAGCCGTTCAGCGCCTGAAGGACTGCAAGGATGATATCAAGCTTGTCTTGCTTGATCTGATTATGCCACGGATGGGAGGCATGGATGCAGCCGGGCACATGCGCGACATCCGCCCCGATCTGCCAATCATCTTCATCACGGGCTATGATATGAATGATTCCCTGAATCACAAACTTCACATGGATCGTTCCGATGTCATTACCAAACCCTTCCGGGTCAGCGTGCTAAGTCGGGCCATCCGGAGACTGCTGAAATAGGATCATCATCCCTTCGCCGCTACTTCGCGTAGTGCCGCATACTGGACATCAACGTCAATGCGGACACGGGCGCCTTTGCCTTGCCTTTGAAAAGAATATCCTCTGACGTAAGAACCTTGCCGTAATACCCCTCATCGTACCCGGCAAGACGCTTCAGCTTCGAACCTTCCAGCGAAAGACCAATGAACGAATCCGGGGAGCTGGAATAAGAATAAATGGCATTTTTCAATCCCACATCCGTACTGGCCTGCGCCTTGCGAGCGACAGGTCCGGCAGCCGCCGTCGCATCGCCATCCAGCGTAAGTTTACCCTTGATCAAGCTCTTCATAATTTGATCATTCATAATGACCAGGACCAGATTGGTGGATCGGGCGCCAATCCGCAAGCTATAGGGGGCCGTCATAATGGAATAGAACGCGGGCGGTGACCAGTGGCCCGTTTCGGGATTATGCCGCATCACCAGGCCTTCGCCATAGTCGCCGCCCAGAGAAAATTCGCCCTTGATCACACCGATAATTACACCCGGGAAAATTGCCACGCCTGCCGACTGGCGCAGCAGACCTCCGGGGATACGCTTGTCCGAGCTGTTCATAATGATGCGCATCGCTTTAGCGGCATCCTCGACCTTCTCCGTGGCACGGGCCTCCATGGCGCCCGCAACCGCCGCCGACATCCATCCCGTCAGACATATCAACCCGAGGCACGCCACGCTGTTTCTTAACCGGTTTCCGTGCATTTCGCACCTCCATGCTTTTCTCGTATCCGGAGACTATAGCAGAACGGAACCGCTTGTTTTAGTCTCCGTGGTTCACCCCTGTTTGATTCTGGTCAGGTGATAATGGTCAACAGAAGAACATAACACGGAGAAGATGATGCCCGGATATCAATGTATCCTTATTCCTACCGATTTTTCCGATTCCGCCACGAAAGCGGTGCATGCCGCGGCGGGACTGGCCCACCAGTACAAGGCTGAACTGCACCTGCTGCATATCGTCGCCACACAGGTGTATTACGCTGAAATGCCGGAAATGATGCTGCCACCCATGGAGGGTCTATCCGAACAATTGCGGGTATCCGGTAAGGAGAGGCTGGAGAAACTGGCCTCGGATATCGGCAAGGATCTGCACCTCTGCATCCACGTCGAGGAAAGCGCCATGCGTCCCGCCGACGCCATTGCCGAGACAGCCGAAAACATCAAGGCGGATTTGATTGTGATTGGCAGTCACGGCCACACGGGACTGATGCACATTTTCCTCGGCTCCACCGCCGAACGCGTGGTACACGAAGCCGATTGCGATGTGTTGGTCATCAAGGCAAAAAACAACGCATGGACCATGGGGGTATAATACCGTTATGCTTCCCGAATGTCAGAAACGCCTTGCCCGGACCATGTGGAACTTTCCGCCTCTTTCGCGGGACTGAGGCTTCAGACCCCGCTCGTTCTTCTCTCCGGTTGCGTTGGCTTTGGCGAAGAATACACCCGTGTGGAAGGCTTTTCCAACCGGGACGTCGGCGCTGTAATTCTCAAGGGAACAACGCTTGAGCCGAGGTCGGGCAATGCGCCGCACCGCGTGTATGAAACGCCATCGGGCATGCTCAACGCTATCGGCCTGCAGAATCCCGGCGTACGCCATGTAATCAAAAACATTTTGCCATATCTGCCGTACGATGAAACCCAGTTCTGGGCCAACGCCAATGGCTCAACGCTGGAAGAATATGCCGAAGTGGCGCGACGGTTCGACGATTCGCCGGTCACCGCCATCGAAATCAACATTTCCTGCCCCAACGTGAAGGAAGGCGGCGTGCATTTCGGCAATGATCCGGTCATGGCGGCAAGGGTCGTGGAAGCCATGCGCCCGATGACGAAGAAACCGCTGATTACCAAGCTCTCCCCCAACAATGCCGACATTGCCGAAACCGCGCGCTGCGTGATCGAAGCGGGCTCCGATGGTTTATCCGTCATCAATACGCTGGTCGGCATGGCCGTGGATATCGAATCGCGCCGACCCGTTATCGGCAATATTTCAGGCGGCCTGTCGGGTCCTGCCATCAAGCCCGTAGCGCTGTGGAAGCTCCATCAAACGCGGTCCGTCGCTGTCAAATACGGTATCCCCATTCTCGGGCAGGGCGGCATCAGCAATGCAGGCGACGCTATCGAATTCGCCATTGCGGGCGCGGATGCCATCGGGCTGGGAACCGGGCTGTTTTATGATCCCCTGCTGCCGCGCAAGGTGCTGGATGGGCTGACCGGATACCTGACGGATCAGCATATGTCCGGCTACGCCGACCTCATTGGAACCCTTGAAACCGGGGCGTAGCAGCGCATTTGCGCTTGCGATTGGCCTGCTGTGCTGCGCATGGCAGGCGCAGGCAGGCACATTTTCCATTGTCAGTGAATCGCGCTGGGTGCGGGTCGCCTACGTCTACGACGGCGATACCTTCAGGACCGCCAGTGGCGAAAGGATACGCCTGCTCGGCATCAACGCACCCGAGGTTACGCATGGCTCCGAACCCGGCCAGGTCATGGGTGATGAAGCGACACAGGCGCTGAAACGCATGATCGCGGGGAAAACCGTACGACTGGCTTTTGACCGCGAACGGCGTGATGTCTATGGCAGAACGCTGGCGCAGATATGGCTGCGCGATGGCGCCTGGGTGAATGGAGAAATGGTGCGCCGGGGGTTCGCGCATGTGTATACCTTCACGCCCAATCTGCGCTGGGCGAAAAAGCTGATTGCGCTGGAGCAACTGGCGCGTCAACAACATCTGGGTATCTGGAATACAAAACGTTTTTCCGTAATTCGGGCGGATCGGGTAAAAAAATCCGACATCGGCCAATTCCATGTGGTTACGGGAAAAGTCAACCGCATCAACCGCAATGGCTTTGGCTTCCGGCTGGCCAGGCTCAACATCAGCATTCCGCATAAGTATCGCAAATGGTTCAGGCCCCCGCCCCGCCTGCATACAGGCCAAACCGTAACCGTGCATGGCGTGGTCCGCGCAGGCCGCAAAGGTTCGCTCTATCTCGCTTTGCATAGCCCCTTCGATCTGGAAACGCTTGCGCCATGAGGTCGTTGAGGCTCTATTCCCTCGCTCTGGCGACGCTTCTGATGCTTGCCGCCTGCGCCATCAATCCGGTGAGCAAAAAAGAACAATTCGTGCTGATGAGCGAAAAACAGGAACTGGTGCTGGGTCAGCGATACGCGGCCGAAGTGGCCAAAGAGATGCCCCTGATGCCCGCCGATGATCCGCTGGTTGAATACGTCAACAGGGTGGGACAGCGCGTGGCGGCGGTCTCCGACCGGCCGAATCTGTTTTACCGCTTCAATGTGGTGGACGACACCACCGTCAACGCCTTCGCCCTGCCCGGTGGACATATCTACATCTACCTCGGTCTGCTCATCTACATGAACAGCGAAGCGGAACTGGCCGCCGTCCTCGGCCATGAGATCGGTCATGTGACCGCACGCCACGCCGTGCAGCGCTACACCCAGACGCAGGGATATCAGTTGGGCATGGCGGTCGCTTCCATCTTTCTTCCGATTCCCAGGGCTGTCGGCCAGGTGTCCAACCTGTTGGCCTCCGCCATTATTCAGGGCTATGGCCGCAAGGACGAGCTTCAGGCGGATGAACTCTCCATCAAATACATCGCCAGGGCGGGCTATGACGTGCATGCCACCACCCGCCTCCTGAAAATCCTCAAACGCGTGGAAGACCTGCGCATCAAGGAGGAGACGGATACCACGGGCAAGAGACCCGAAATCTACCATGGCGCCTTCTCAAGCCACCCGAAGACTGAAAAGCGTATCGAGGAAGCCGTCGCCGAAGCCGCCGGGAAACAAAGCGAACTGGCCGAAGTCGGCCATAACGCCATGCTGGCCGCTCTGGCCGGATATCCGTACGGCGGTAGCCCCGAACAGGGCGCCGTGGCGGGACAAAAATTCCTGCAACCCAAACTGGGCATCCAGCTTAAGTTTCCGAAAGGCTGGGCGATCAGGAATTCGCCGCAGGCGCTCACCGCACGTCTGCGCCGGAAAAAAGCCTTTTTCGTCCTTCAGTTAAAGGAATTACAGAAACGTCAAAATGGCGAGGAGATTCTGCGCGATATATTCCATGGGCGAAGGCTTGAAGCATTGAAAACCAGCCGCCGCGACGGTTTTGAGATTACACAGGCCATCGTTAATACCTCCGTCAGGCAGGTTGGTCAGGCGCGCGTACTGGCCACGGTTCTGCTGGACGGGCCAAAAGCCTATATTCTTCTGGGTTACAGCCAGCGGGCGAAGTTTGAAGCGTATCGTGCAGATTTTGAAGCTATCGCCCGATCTTTCCGGCATTACAGCGGCGATGTGCCACGCATTCACCTGAACATCTGGAAAGCAGGCGACAATTGGAACAAACTGGCAGAACAAAGCCACGATATTCTGGGCCGGTTCACCGCCGACAAGCTGGCCGTCCTCAACGGCATGGGGCCGGATCAATATCCCCAACCCGGTTTCATCATCAAAATTGTGCGTTAACCGAGGTTTTCAGGTTAAACGCTTAGCTTCACAGGCAGTCCCATGGCCTCAATACGCCGAGTCAGGTTTTGCATCCAGTTTGCATCCAATGGCGATACATGCGCCGCTTCCGGCTGCATGGAGGGTCGGACCACGCCATAGAGCAACACGCCTTTCACCGGCACGGCATCACGCCTGAGACCTGCAAGAAAGCCCAGATATGCCGTCGTTTCCGTTTCATCCGGCGGCTGCCCATCCCAGTTGAACATGCAGGTCTGAATCCATGTCGGGCAATGCGCTGCTGCAACCTCCAATTGCTTTCGCAGCCGTTCAGGACTTAATTTCACACCGTTGATGCGCGCGATACCTTCATCAGTAGCCGAATCGACCTTGAACCACACTTCGCCCTCATGTTCCGCCATCATTTCAAGACCTTTCCTGACTTGCGGACGATGAACATAGGAACCATTCGTAATCAATACAATCTTGATACGCCCGGGAAAATCCGTATCGCACAGTACGGATAGAATCGTTTCAACCACCCCATCAAACTGATCGCAACCGGTGGGTTCGCCATTGCCGGAAATGGCTACATCGCAAATTCTGCGACAATCCTCCGGCACATGTTTTTGCATGAAATCGCTATGAAATAATTTATGAGTAAAATTCCTTAACTCATTGTTCAATCGATGAATATCAATATCTGGTGATGAGCCACGAACGAGGCCTGGAACCTGACAATAAACGCAATGCCAGTTGCAAGCATTATTCGGATTCAGATTCACACCGATGGAAACACCACCCGCCCGGCGTGAAATAACGGGATAAACATAGGTCAACCCCGCCGCATCCCGGTCATGATTCCGTGTATTCAGCATAGCTCGTTTATTTTTTTACCCGGAAATCTACCACGGGTCCGGTCGAGACATTGATACCCGTGTCTTTCAATGAGCATGGGAGAGAGGAAGCCTCGATCATGTTCTGCCCGGAAGATACCGGCACATGAATGAAACGTTCGCTCTCACTGGGGAACACAACCCGTTCAAAGGGATATAACCCGGTTTCAAGGTCGGTATCAGTCGAGATTGAAATCACCACATTGTCATTGAGGCTGGAATTATATCTTCTCAGTGTATGTTCAATCTCGGCTAGCAACCTGGAATTCCCTTTTCATGTGGTTAATGATAAGCCCAATGGATAAACACGCAAGGCAGCCAAAGTAAATCCATGATTGGATGCTTCACTCACTTTCCGGCATGATTCCGCGCCCATGACGACAAGCACTCCCGGACTCGCCTTCCATCTCTCGAACCTTGCACGCAAAAACGGGCTGCGCGTATGGATATGCCCCGATTTGCGCAGTTATCGCCAGTTGTCGGAAGAACTGGCATTTTTTTTACAGGACGCTCCCGAACTGCTGTGGCGTTTTCCGTCATGGGAGGTGCTGCCGTATGACCGGGTATCGCCGCACCATGCCATTGTAGGCGAACGCTTTTCGACGCTGGCGCGCCTGCTGCGGGAACCCTCCCCCGCCGGGCTATTGCTTACCGCCCTGCCCGCATGGCTGCAACGCATTGCCCCGCCCGAAGCAGTTTCCGCCCATGTGTGGCAGTTGTGCACGGGTGATCCGCTGGATATCGCCGGGTTGAAGCAACGGCTGGCGCTGGCAGGTATGCAAGGCGTGGAACGCGTGCTGGCGGCTGGCGAATTCGCCGCCCGTGGCGGTATTCTGGATGTCTGGCCCGCGACCGAAGACTCACCGTTACGACTGGACATGTTCGGCGATGAAATCGAGTCCATCCGCCGTTTTGATGTGGAAACACAGCGTTCGGGCGAATCATTGGAACAGTTCATCTCCGTGCCGGTGCGCGAGGTGATTCTGGATGACGCAGGGCGCGAATGCTTTGCCGCCGCTTTCCGTGCGCGTTTTCCCCATCTGCGCACGCACCCGATGCTTGCCGCCGCGCAGGCAGGCCGTCCTCATCCCGGTATTGAAGCATTGTTACCCTTCGCCTATGCATCCACAGCGCGACTGGCGAACTATTTGCCGGAGAATGCGATTATTTTCGCGCCGGATACGATTGAATCAAAACGGGCGGACTTCGCCGGGCAGGTGCGCGACCAGTTTACGATGGTGCGCGCCAGCCATGAGCCGGTCATCAGCCCGCAGGAACTGTATGCCGTTGAAACGCCCGTGGGCGCTCTCCCCCTGCCCGCACATACGGACATTGGCGCGCCGCTGTCGCTGGTGGATTTTCAGGATCAATCCCAACCTTTGCATGCGTTGAATGAAGCGTTAACAAGCAAAATAAATACAGGCTGGAAGCTGTTGCTGGTGGCGCATGGTCCCGGTCAGCAGGAGCGCATGATTGAATCCTGCGAATATCCGACGGAGACCACGCACTGCCATGGGCTGCATGACCTGCCTGATGCGCAGGTTACGGCTACCGTTGGTTTCCTTGAGCAGGGGATGGCGCTCATGGACGCAAGAATTATGGTCCTGACCGGACGCGAACTGCTGGGTCAGCGTCTGCCGCGCAAGCGCGGCAAGGGATCGGCGCTGATACGCGCCGACGTATTTTCCAGCTTGCGGGAATTAACGCCCGGTAATCCGGTCGTGCATGAGGATCACGGCGTAGGCCGGTACAGGGGACTGGTCAGCATGGAATCGGGTGATGCGCTCGCCGATTTTCTGCATATCGAATATGCGGACAATGCCAGTATCTATGTGCCGGTAGAGGATTTGGGCCGTTTACACCGGTATACGGGCGAGGATGATCCTCCCTTAAACAAGCTCGGTTCGGAAAAATGGAAACGCACGCGCGAACGGGTGCGGCGCGACCTGCTGGCCATGGCGCACGAATTGATTGACACCGAAGCTGCACGCAAGAAGGCGCGGCGAACGCCTTACAGCCTTGAGGGCGAACGCCACGCCGCATACGAAGAATTTGCCGCCCGCTTTCAGTTTGAGGAAACGGACGATCAGGTGGATGCCATTGATCAGGTGTTAAGCGACCTCGGCAAGGATACCCCCATGGACCGGGTAATTTGCGGCGACGTGGGCTTCGGCAAGACGGAAGTGGCCATGCGCGCTGCCTTTGTGGTGGCGCGCGGAGGTAAACAGGTTGCATTGCTCGTCCCCACCACGGTGCTGGCCAATCAGCATTTGAACAGTTTTTCCGAACGTTTTGCCGGAACCGGCCTGAAGATTGAAATGATTACCCGCCTGCAGGGTAAGAAAGAAAGCGAGCGCATCGCCCGCGACCTCGCCT
>CAYOUW010000060.1:0-12359 GCA_964407235.1 uncultured Zetaproteobacteria bacterium
CTCGTTATGAAGAGCCAGTTACCACATCCATGAGTGACGATTGGCCCTGAATTTCACCCACGCTAACATTTCAAAGACTGCATTCAAGAATAGTTCAGGCTAGGAGTCTGTCGGACTTAGGGGAAGCGTAGCGAGCAGGTGGGGAAGCGAGATCAAAATAACATGAATTTGAGGCGCATAGTGATAACTATGTAACGAGAAATCAGGATATTTTGGGCCGTTTCCCTGCCGCGCAGTAGATTTCTCATACGTCCGACAGGCTCCTAGTTGCGAAAATATACCGGATCAATCTGATGCTGGCGCAGCAGTTTGCGTACCGTATTGCGATTCAATCCCAACATCTGCGATGCCTTGATCTGATTGCCCTTGCAGCGTTCCATAACCAGCATAAGCAGCGGCGGTTCCACTTCGTCCAGCAGATGTTTGTGCAGATCCACGGCCTCGGCATAGCCCAGTTTGTCCATGTAGTGGCGAACACAGCGATTGACGGCTTCGGACAGGGTTTCCTCTTTTTGTGTCTGATTGTCCCTGTTACCCAGCGCCAGAGCGACATCCGACAGGGTGATCGCCGCGCCCGGCGTGAGTAGCGCCAGCCGCCGCATGACATTTTTTAACTCGCGTACATTGCCAGGCCAGTCATAGGTTGTAAGCAGATTGACGGATTCATCCAGAAGAATGGGCGGTTGCATGTCCAGTTCTTTCGCCGCGGCTGTAAGCATGGCCTCAGCCAGTTGATGGATGTCGTCCTTGCGCTCGCGCAAGGGCGGGATATGGACGGGAATTACGTTCAGGCGGTAATACAGATCCTCACGAAAAGCGCCCTGTTTGATTTTAGATTGTAAATTCTGGTGTGTTGCCGCAAGGAGACGGACGTTCACAGGCCGGTCTTCACGACCCCCGACACGTCGAACCACGCCTTCTTCCAGCACCCGCAACAGTTTAACCTGCAAACTGGTGGGCATATCGCCGATTTCATCAAGGAACAGGGTTCCCTGATTTGCTTGTTCGAAGCGTCCCGGACGGGTGCGGTCCGCACCGGTAAATGCGCCCTTTTCATGTCCGAATAATTCCGCCTCCAGTAATTCCTCCGGAATGGCGGCCGTATTGATCGGAACAAAAGGTTTGTTGTTCCGCTTGCTTTGCTGATGCAGAACGTGCGCTACCAGCTCCTTGCCGGTGCCGGATTCACCGGTAATCAATACGGTCAAATCGGATGCGGCGACACGGCCCACTGTGCGAAACAACTGCTGCATGGAGGCGCTGCGGCCAATAATCAGGGTATCGTCAGTCGCGGCGACCTCTTTTTTCGTTTCTTCCGGCGGGGGTTTGACGCGGCGCGCCAGGGATCGCACTTCATCCAGATCAAAGGGTTTGGGCAAATATTCCATGGCGCCCACGCGATAGGCCTGGGCGGCATGGTCGAACGTAGTCTCCGCCGTTAGCAGGACCACCGGCGCCTTGAAGCGTCCTTCCGCCACGGCATCCATGCCATTGCCGTCCGGAAGATAGACATCGAGAAACGTGAGTGCGAAGTCCTGGTCGGCCATGGTCCGTTCAGCTTCCTCCATGTTTGCCGCCTGCACGACTTCCATGCCCTCCTCGCTGAGTACGCGCGCCAGTACCCAGCGGATGCCTTTATCATCATCCACGACCAGTACGCGCATTATCCGGATTCCCCGATGGGCAGATGCAGGATGAAAGAGGTGCGTCCCGCTTCTGATTGCAGCTTGGCCTGGCCGTTATGTTCCTGCATCACACGCTGGATCAGCGCCAGACCCAATCCGCTACCGCGAGTCTTGGCGGTGACAAAGGGTTCAAACAAATGGTCCTGAATGTGCTGCGGGATGGGCTCGCCATCGTTGGTGATGCGCACCTCCAGCACGGCGCCCTTGTGTCTCGGCAGTTTGATGGTGGTGTTCACACGGGTGAGCCACTCAATCTGCGCCGAACCCGCCTCCAGAGCATTCATCCACAGGTTTTCAAGCGCCTGTCGCAGTCGGCCCGCATGGGCCTGAATCAGGGGCAGGCTGGGGTCGAATACGCGGCGTACGGTAACGCCATCCACCGGATGGCATACATCATCAATCAGGTTGTGGATATTGATGGCCTCCATACCGATGGCGGCCCGGGGAGCCAGTTGCAGAAAGCTGTCAATGCGCTCGCGTATGATATCAACCTGGCCCAGCATCATCGTTGCCGCTTCTTTCTGATCTCCTTGTGACAATTTCTCGGACAGCCACTGCGCCGCACCGCGGAGGCCTGTCAGCGGGTTTTTTACCTCATGCGCCATTTCCAGTGCGATTCTGGCAACGGCCTCGGCCATTTCCTGGCGTTTTGCATATTGATCCAGTTCCTGACGACCGGCTTCGGGCACCATCAATAGCGCATAGCCGCCGTCGGCGGGGCCGATATGCAACGAGCAGGGTGCGTTGTTTGCACGCTCACACAGTCCATGACTGGACAGTGATCCGAGATTTTCCTTCATGCGATCCAGCATGATGCGGATTTCCGATTCCGGTGCGAACAGACTACAGGTATGGCGTCCGGCCAGCGCCCGATTGGAAAGACCGAGGGCGGATTGCGCTTCCATATTGGCGCTCAGGATAAAACCCTCAGCATCCAGCATCAGCATGGGAAGGGGAATGGAGGACGCCGTAATGGATTCAGGCGGCACGCAGCCAGGCCTTACGAATACCTTCGTGGAAAAAGACTTCCGCAGCGTCAAGCTGCGCCTTCCAGCACGCCAGCGATTGGAAATAACGGCGAAATTCAGCGGATCCCTCCATCCCCTTGCTATACCAGATCACATGTTTTCTCACGAGTTTTGAAGCCGTTCGTTCCCCATGATGTTCCGCCAGGGCTCGCATATGCTCCTCAATAATATGCCAGCGCACGGCGCCATCCGGTTTGGCGGGTATCAATTCTCCCAGCAACACGGCGCGCACTTCGGCCAGCACCCATGGATTACCCTGTACGGCGCGGCCAACCATCACGCCATCGCATCCTGAAATACGCAACATTTCCCTGGCGGACACGGCATCCAGCACATCGCCGTTACCCAATACGGGAATGGATACCGCCGCTTTGGCTGAACCAATATCCTCCCTGTTGGCATGACCGTTAAACATCTGCGCCCGGGTTCGCCCATGCACCGTCAGCATCTGAATGCCTGATTCTTCGGCAATGGTTGCAATGCGTACGGCGTTTTTTGAGGCCTCATCCCAACCGGTGCGAATCTTCAGCGTTACCGGCAACGTCACCGCGTTGACCACTGCCTCCAGAATGCGTGCAACGGCGGCCTCGTCCTTGAGTAATGCGGAACCTGCCACCTGTTTACAAATTTTCCTGACCGGACAGCCCATATTGATATCAATAAAATCCGCGCCTCGCGCCGCTGCCCAGCGCGCTGCTCCCCGCATGTAATCCGGGTCGGAACCGGCAATCTGAATACCGATGGGATGCTCATCCTCGCCGATCTCGGCCATGCGCTCGGTGCGTTCCCTGCCCTGATCCACGGATCGCGAGGCAATCATTTCGGTGATCATGAGTCCCGCGCCAAAACGCTTGCAGATACGGCGAAACGGCAAATCGGTGATCCCGGCCATGGGCGCCAGCGCCAGAGGCACGTCAACAGGGATGCGACCCAGCATGAAGCCCGGCTTAGCCCTGTCTTTAATACACGATTTGTACATGGTTTAGGCAAACCTGGCCTGGATTACTCATCAATGCTGCCGCACCCTCACTGGTTCCTTTGTCCGCAACGAATCCTTGTTCAGGCATCCGTAAGCGCTGTTACGCCTTCCCTCGCAAGAATCCGTTGCGAACAAAGGCTCTGCGTGATCATCACGGCGATTCATGAGTAATCCAGGCTAGCAGCCTTCGTGCGGAAGTCACGCATGAAAGTCACGCTTGAAGCGTGGCGATAAAGCAGACAGGCTCGTGCGATGACAGCTCCAATTCACTGGGAAAGTACACATTTTGTGCAATCCGTGGCCGATACGCGCCAGTTTCCGGGCATTGCGCTACCGCAGGTGGCGATTGCGGGCCATTCCAATGTCGGTAAATCCAGCCTGCTCAACGCCCTGTTCGGTCGCAAGGGGCTGGTCAAAACTTCCAAAGCGCCCGGCTGCACCCGCCTGCTCAACCTGTTTGAAGTAGATGGGCGGCTGTTGGTGGTGGATTTACCGGGGTACGGCTTTGCCCGCGCCCCGAAAAAGGAACAGGCCCGATGGTCCAGCCTGATTGAACACTATTTAACGTCTGAACCCGGCCCGAAACTGGTTCTAATGCTGTTGGATATCCGGCATGGCCCCAAAAGTTCGGACCTGCGGCTAATCGAGTGGCTCAATGCGCGGGGTATCCGCTGGCAACCCGTTGCCACCAAGGCGGACAAACTTTCTGGCAATAGCCGGAGCAACAGATTGCGTGAAATGACTGATGCCCTGGGGGGAATGCTCGCACCCCTGTCCACCTCCAGCCTGAACAAACGGGGTGTAGAAAATTTGCGGGAACTGCTTGATCGGGAAATTTCGGAAGGAAATTAACCTGCGTTATTCATCAATAGGTCCGGGTTAGAATAAATTTTCCGTAAACGCTCCACTTACTGTTGTTTTGAGGGGTTGGGGATTACTGCTACACTCTGGCAAAATTTATTAAGGGATCCCCATGAACGAGCAAGAAATTCTCACTATCTACGAAAATGCCGGCGCCTTGCTTACCGGGCATTTCGTGCTTTCCAGCGGACGCCATTCGCCGCGTTATCTGCAATCGGCCAAAGTGCTGATGTATCCGGAGAATGCAGGGGTTTTGGGTAGGTGGCTGGCGGCGCTGGTCAATTCGGATGATGTGGATATGGTCGTATCTCCGGCGCTGGGTGGATTGATCATCGGCCATGAAGTGGCGCGGGCGCTGAACAAGCCGTTGATGTTCACGGAGCGCAAAGAAGGTGTCATGAGCCTGAGACGCGGATTCTCTCTGGAAGCGCATGCGCGCGTACTGGTCGTCGAGGACGTGATTACCACCGGCGGTTCGGTGCGCGAATGCATGAGCGTGGTACGTGCGCACGGCGGCAATCCCATCGAGGTGCTGGCGCTGGTGGACCGTGCGCCGCATGCCGGGGGACGTTTCGATGTGCCGCATCGCACCCTGTTGCAACTGGAAGTGCCATCCTATGATGCAAGCGAATGCCCATTATGCCGGGAAGGCGCATTGCCAGCGGTTAAACCCGGCAGCAGAAGCAGTTCTACATGATGAACGATACAACAAAGATATCGAAACCCGTGCTGCGTCTGTTCCCCTTCGGTGGAGTCGGGGAATTTGGCAAGAACATGATGGTTTATGCGCTGGGCGACGATGCCATCATGGTGGATTGCGGAATGGGGTTCCCCGAGCCTGGCCAGCATGGCGTGGATATTGTAATTCCTGACATTTCCGCACTGAATGATCTGGGGCTGAAGCTGCATGCCGTGGTGCTGACTCACGGGCATGAAGACCACATTGGCGCATTACCGTTACTGTTGCCTGCATTGAACGTGCCTGTTTATGGAACGGAAATGACGCTGGGTTTACTGGCGAGAAAGATGAGTGAGGTCCAGGGATTCAAGCCTGATTTCAAAGGGTTGCCCGAACAGGAGCGGATAGAGATCGGACCCTTTGGCATCGAAGCTATCCCGGTGACGCATTCCATTATGGATGCGGTATCCATTGCCATTCATACGCCGCTCGGCATTGTCATTCATACGGGGGATTTCAAATTCGATCCGGCGCCCATCGACGGCAGAGCAACGGCGCTCCACCGCTTTGCCGCATTGGGTGATCAGGGCGTGCTATTGCTCGTATCCGATTCCACCAATGCGACGCGTACAGGCAGCGGACCGACGGAGCGCAGCGTTGGTCCGGCGCTGAAACAGGCGATCAGCGGATGTGCGGGCAAGGTGGTGGTGACCACGTTCTCTTCCAATATGTTTCGTATTCAGCAGATTGTGGATGCGGCTGTCGCCGGTGGGCGTAAGGTAGCTCTGGCGGGGCGAAGTCTGGAACGCAATACTGAAGTTGCGCGTAAACTGGGTCGCCTTCATGTGACGTCCGAACAGTTTGTCAGCATCAAACAGGCGGCGGAAATGAGCGATGCGGAAGTGCTGGTAATCGCCACCGGGTCGCAGGGTGAATCGCGCGCGGCATTGGTGCGCATTGCTTTGGGAAAATTTCCCGGTTTACGGTTGAGGGATGGCGATCTGGTCATTTTTTCCTCATCCATGATTCCGGGCAATGAACGTGCGATTGCGGGATTATTCAGCCATATCTATCGGCGCGGAGCGCGTGTGTTGCATGCCGGGCAAGCGCCCCTGCATGTATCCGGGCATGCGCAGGCGCATGAACTAAAAACCATGATGCAACTGGTGCGGCCCCGCTATATGTATCCGGTACATGGCGAGTACCGCAACCTGATCGAGCACAAGTATCTGGCAATGGCGACCGGGATACCCGAGGGACATGTCATCATTGCGGAAAATGGCCAAAGTGTACGGGTGGCTGCCGATGGCATACGCGCGGGCGATCCGTTTCATGCCGGAGCGGTGTTTGTGGATGGGGATCAGCGCGATGAGATTGATGGCATGGTGTTGCGTGACCGGCGTATTTTGGCTGAAGACGGGATTGTAACCGCGGTTGTGGCGATAAACCGTCAGGAAGGCCGTTTAATCGGGAGCCCCGAACTGGCCACGCGCGGCGTGTTGCACCAGGAAGTAAGTGAAGACGTGCTCGGGCGTGCGGCGGAAGCGTTACGCCGGCATCTTGATCACATGGGGCAGGAACTGCTTGCCGATGATGATGCTGCAAAAGAGGAAGTGCGCGTCTGGTTGCGGCGCTGGTTCAAACGGCAGCATGGTCGGCGACCGATGGTGTTGCCGACCGTATTTGAGATATAATCCGTTGAATCCCCGCGTACTGATACGGGAATCCGTGGCCCTGCTGTTATTGGCGGTTACGGCAACATGGGCGCTTGCCCTGTACAGTTTTTCGCCACGGGATCCTTCATTTAATCACGAAACATCTTCACCCGTCGTGCTGAATCAGGCTGGATGGGTCGGTTCGTATTCGGCCGATTTTCTGTACCAGTTGTTTGGCGTGGGGGCATGGATTTGGTTGTTGTTGTGCCTTGCCGTTGCGGTACGGCTGGCGCGCGGGACGCACCCGTGGCTGGGTGGGTGGACTTCGCTGTTCTGGCTGCCGTTTGTGCTGGGCTTATGCGCACTGGCTGATGCGCATCAGGCATGGCTGTCTCCTCTCGTCCCAATGCTTCCTGCCGGTGCGGGCGGGGCGTTGGGCGAGATCATTGCCGCTGGCTTGAACCACCCCCTGCATGCCATCGGCCGTGACGTGTTATTGCTGGCGCTGGTCGTAAGCAGTTTTATTGCGGCATCCCATCTTTCATTGCTGCACCTGGCGGGGCAGGCCTTTGTTTTTATTGCCGGAGGCGCCTCGATGATCCTGCGCCGGACAGGCCGGATACGTTTGATGCTAACCGGGCGTAAGGAACGGATTGTCGCACGTGAGCAGCGGCGGGAATCGAAAAGGGAAAAGGTGACGCACCAACCCGAGTTCGAGCCACAGGTTGGCAAACCGACGAGAACCGAGGTGTCCAGACGCGCGCATGAGGAGCAGCAGGTCGAACTGGCATTGAATGAACCGTCACGCGAAGGGTTTAAATTGCCCGCCGTATCCCTGTTTACGTCTCCCATGGGTAAAAATCGCGCCCACAGCGAGCAATCGTTGCAAGCCATCGCGCGTATGCTGGAGAAGAAGTTGCTGGATTACCGTGTCGAAGGCAAGGTGGTGGCAGTGCAGCCCGGGCCGGTGGTGATCCAGTTTGAATTTGAGCCTGCGCCGGGGACCAAGGCGAGCCGTATCGTGGCACTTCAGAATGATCTGGCGCGGGCCATGAGCGCTGTTTCCGTGCGCGTGGCGGGTAACATTCCGGGGAAGCGCGTGATCGGCATCGAACTTCCCAATGAAGAACGGGAAATGGTGTATATGCGCGAGGTGTTGGCGAGTCCCTCATTTTCCACAAAAAAACATATTCTTCCGCTGGCGCTGGGCGTGGATATTTCCGGACATCCGGTGGTGACAGATTTGGTAAAAATGCCACATTTGCTGATTGCGGGGACGACGGGATCGGGTAAATCCGTGGCGGTGAACAGCATGATATGTTCCATGCTGATGACGCATACGCCCGCTGATTTACGCCTGATTCTGGTGGATCCGAAGATGCTGGAGTTGTCCATGTATGATGACATTCCACATTTACTGACTCCCGTGGTGACCAACCCGCACAAGGCGGCCAAGGCGCTGGCTTGGGCGCTCTATGAAATGGAGCGGCGCTATCGGCTGATGTCCGAGGCCAAAGTGCGCAATATTGGCGGCTACAACAAGGCCGTACGTAAGGAGAGCGATGCGGAACGTTTGCCCTATATCGTGATTGTGATTGATGAGTTGGCCGATTTGATGATGGTGGCGGGCAAGGAAGTCGAGCAGTCCATCTGCCGTCTGGCGCAGAAGGCGCGCGCGGCCGGCATTCACCTGATCCTGGCGACGCAGCGGCCCAGCGTCGATGTGATTACCGGTCTCATTAAGGCTAATTTACCGAGCCGTATCTCCTTTCAGGTTTCATCCAGGATTGATTCTCGCACGATTCTGGACCAGATGGGCGCCGAGCAGCTTCTGGGACATGGAGATTCGTTGTTTCTTTCCATCGGCCGGGGTTTACAGCGCGTCCATGGCGCATTTGTGTCCGATGCCGAAGTCATGGGACTGGTGGAACATCTTAAATCACAGGGCAAGCCTGATTACCGTGAAGATGTGTTTGAAATGGCCGATGGCGATCAGAATGACGCGGGCGGTAGTGATGAAAGTGATGCCAAGTATGACGAAGCGGCTGATTTGGTAATACAAAAAGGACAATGTTCAGTATCCATGGTACAGCGTTATTTGCGTGTGGGATACAACCGCGCCAGCCGCATCGTCGAACAGATGGAGCGTGAAGGGTTGGTCACGCCGCCCGGTTCCGGCGGCGTGCGCAAGGTGCTGGCAAAATCACTGGAAGATGGTGGCGGAGGAATGGAGTGATACGGCTGTTGCCGGTGTTGGCAGGACTGTTGCTGTCGGGTATGGCGGCTGCGGCTCCGCTACCGGCGGAACTGGTTCGCGCCCTGAATCAGCTTACCGAGGCTCACGGGTTCTCGGCTCAATTTGATCAAACGATACGTTTTTCCGATGGAACGATGCAAACCTATCGAGGGGATTTAGCGGTATTGCAGCCGGGGCGTTTCCGCTGGCATTATACCAGGCCATATGAGCAATTGTATGTCAGCGACGGCCATGTCATCTGGCATTACGAACCGGATTTAATGCAGGTGCAAATTCTCAAAAGGGTGCAGGGGGTGAATCCGGCCGTGATGCGCTTGCTGGATGGAAGCCTGGGGCTTGGCAACGTCACCCTGCTCGAGAAGGGAAATGAGGCGAACGGAGTCGTGCACCGCTATCATGTACGCATCGGCGCGAAGACGGAGGTATGGTTGGGGATTGCCGGGCATCACCTTGTCTATGTGGAAAGCGTGGATGCGTTGGGAAATCATAATCGTATTCATTTGTTGCACATAACGGCGCATCCGCCTGCGTCGGCGGCATTCATATTCAGGATACCGCCGGGTGTGGATGTGTTGCCTATCAAATAGTCCGAACAGGATGGGTGGAGTGAAATGAAACGATTTTTCTGGATATTGATGATGCTGGCCGGGATAGTCTCAACGCCGGAGGCTAAGGCCGCGGCGCTGGCAACGCTCGATCAGTCCGCATCGGCGGCGGGCGTGGCCAATGCCTTTGTGGCGACGGCGGATGATCCTTCCGCCGTGCACTACAATCCCGCCGGCATTGCCTGGCAACCGGGCCTTGGCATGATGTTTACTGCTGCGCTTCGTTTTGAAAATCAGTCGATCCATTTGTCACCACCGCTTGGTACGTCTTCCAATACGCAAAAACCGACCAGTCTTGGTTCGATCTATACCGCATGGATGCCCAAGAATGGCAACTGGGGCATGGGGGTTGGTTTTGATCTTCCTTTTTCGGCCAATACCGGTTGGGGTGCCGCTTTTGGCGGCGCGGCGCGGCGCACCACGCTGAATGTATCCCATCTTTCGCTGGATGCGGTCTATGTCATTAACAGTGATATGGCCGTGGCCTTTGGTCCGGACTGGTACGTCGGACGTATTAACGTGGCCAGCGCCGCAACTACGTTTCGCGGCACGGAGGCGACCGCGGTTGGCGGGCATGCCGCATGGATGTGGCATCCGCGTCCGGCATGGTCGGCGGGCGCTACGATTCGAACGGGTGCAAGGCTGAATTTAACCGGAAAGGCTCTCGGGACCGGCGCGGTGACGGGACCGGCGGAAACGAGCGTACCATTACCGGATGTGCTGCAACTGGGCGTCGCCCACATTTTTTACGATCGGTTAAGGCTGGAGTTCAACGGTTCATGGACGCGCTGGTCCACGCTCAAGAATCTGAATGTGGTCAGCACGGGCGCCTCGGGCGCTTTGTTGAATCCGCTTAACCTTCGCAACAGCCTTTCGGCCATGATGGGAGTGACATGGTTTTGGCAGGAACATACGCAATTTCGCTTCGGCTATGCTTTTGACGAGGCGGCGACGCAGAACACCGGATTCAATGCCCGAGTCGTCGATGCCAACAGCCATCGCCTAAGCCTGGGTGCGGGCACAAGTGTGTTCGGAATGCATGTTGACGCCGCTTACAGCTACGTTTACTCACCGACGCGCACGATTACCGGAAGCGGGGCGTTTAACGGGCGGTACAGACAGCGTCTGCAATTGCTGTCGCTTAGCGTTACCAAACATTTCTAAGAATAAACCGGGCGGCCCTGATTTGTTTCAGGACGATTTACGTTCATGTCCTGACGTAGATCATGCGCCGCTGGCATACCGCTTGCGTCCCGTCCGCCTTGACGATGTGGCGGGCCAGTCAGATTTGACCGCGCCGGACTCATGGTTTTCTCGCCTGCTGGCGGAAGGGCGCGCCGCATCCTGTATATTCTGGGGTCCGCCGGGCGTCGGCAAGACGACGCTGGCATACCTGATAGCCCGTGGCGCCAGCATGCCCTTTGAGCATCTGTCCGCTGTTTCGGCGGGCAAGGCCGAGGTTCAGGGCGTGGTCAGCCGCGCCAGGAGCGAAGGACGCCCATATCTGTTGTTTCTGGATGAAATTCACCGCTTCAATAAAGCGCAACAGGATGTGCTGTTGCCCTATATTGAGGATGGAACCTTGATATTGGTCGGCGCAACCACAGAGAATCCTTCTTTCTCGCTCAATAATGCCCTGCTATCGCGCTGTCGCATGATTGTCTTAAAGACGCTTGATACACCCGCCCTTGAAAACATTCTGACGCGCGGGCTTGCGATGTTGCAACAGGGCAATCCGGGCTTCGAACTGGAAACGGAAGCATTGAAGTGGATTGCATCCTCCAGCGATGGCGATGCGCGATATGCCCTAAATGCCATGGAATCGCTTTCCATGATGTCAAGTGGCAAGCAGTGGAAGCTAACCGATGTGCAAGAGCGCTGGAGTCGCAAGGCCGCGTGGTATGACAGAAACGGCGACTTCCATTACGACCTGATTTCCGCCCTGCACAAGTGCGTGCGCGATTCCGATGCCGATGCGGCGGTTTACTGGCTGGCGCGTATGCTGGAAGCGGGGGAAGATCCGCGGTATATCGCCCGACGGGTGATTCGCATGTCCACGGAGGATATCGGGCTGGCGGACCCGCAGGCCCTGACGATGAGCCTGAACGCACAACGCATGTTCGAGGTACTGGGTTCCCCCGAGGGGGAGCAGGGACTGTTTGAAGCGGTCATTTATCTGGCGCTGGCGCCGAAGAGCAATGCGGCTTACGTAGCCGAGAAGGCCGCGCGAAAACTGGCCGGAAAAACCCGGGATCAATCCGTGCCCATGCATTTACGCAATGCGCCGACAAAGTTGATGAAGGATTTGGGACATGGCGCAGATTATCAATATGCACATGACGAGCGTGATGCCATTGTAGCGCAACGCCACTTTCCGGAAGATATGAAGCCATCGCAAATCTACAAACCTGTGGATCGGGGTTTCGAGGCCCGTCTTACAAAACGCCTGAAATGGCTTGCGGACAGGAAAAAACTTTCAACCTAGAGCCTCTTGCAAAACTCCGGGTGGATGAGCGGCATGAAAGTAACAGAAAATACGTCAATTCCAGATCCCGGCCTTCCTATCGGGATATGGGAATGAACTGCACGCCTGGCAAGCCCTTGAGGTCA
>CAYOUW010000061.1:0-12348 GCA_964407235.1 uncultured Zetaproteobacteria bacterium
CGGCACAAAACAGTAACAGCCACGGCACTGGCCGCGCAGCCATGCGTTCAAGCATCTTTGAGTATTTCGTGCAAACACCTGATAATAGGCTGCACATCGCCACTGACGAACAGTCGTTTGCGCCGTGATGTATGGCCGGATGCCACCTCTACGTCTTGTCTTGTACAACCCAGTAATTCAGCCATAAAATTGACAATAGCGGCATTAGCCTTCCCATCCTGCGCGGCTTCGCGTACGGCAATTTTTATGGCATCGCCATGCATGCCGCGCAATTGAGGCTTTCGCACGCCCGGTTGAGCATGTATATTGACATAGACACCTCCCTTACCGATCGTGATGGCGGTCATAAGAGATGTGTCTTCTATACTGCCCATTCGCGCACGCCATCTTTAACGGATTGGAACCATTCATCCTCATTGGCGCAGGATTGATTCATAACCCACAACGATTCCAGCCATGCCTGTAATCTTTCAGGCTCATGGAAAGCTACATTGACGCCTGTCTGGGCGAATGCGACAAACATTTCAAGATTCAACGGGATGATTTTTGTCTTGCCGCCATAGTAACTGGTATGAAGTCGGTTCAGGTTGAAAAAATGCGCCAAAGCGCCCTTGCTGATGGATGGTGCAATAAAGACACAGTATAAATCCTTTCCCTTCGCCGCCTTGGCATGTCCGAAGTGTCTGGGAACAGATTCATTCTCCATGCGAAACTGTGTTTCCCCAGCGGACATGGTCACTTCGACGATCAAGGCAAAAGTCTCATAATCAATTTCAATATCAGGCTTCTTCCCGGGCGCGGTATTCAAAGGCATGCCATCGATATCCACCACGAAATTACCTTCCACGCTTAGGGCATAATTCAACATCACAAATGCCCGCCATACATTCCACTCTAAAAACAACGGCGCATCGGGAATTTCCCTCGCTTTTATTTTCTCGAAGACATTGCAAATATCCGAAAGATTCCCATATGATTTAAGTTCTTTCTTTTTCTCCCTGATGTTCTTTTCCTGAACATCCTGCTCTGCGGCATGGAGCATATCCTTCAGGTCTTCAGCATCCCTGCCTTCCAGTTGATCATATCCTAGAGACTGCAATCGTTCGAGTAATCGCGACTTGTCATCGGAGAGCAACTGGATTGAGAATGGATTGAACAGATAAGCCTTGAAGGATTGCACATCATCGAAACCCAACGGGCTTCGCGGGGTATTGTCGAGGATAAAATCTACATCTTCTTTTCTGGTTTGTGAAATAATCAACCGGAACGTACGCTTTTCAAATGTAATGAGTCGTGTTGCATGCAAATATCGAATAAACGCATCAGCATAATCCAGCATGTTGCCACGCTTGGTTTTAATGAATTTTGCTAATGAAACATCTGCGCTTTCCCGTGTTTTAAGTTTTTTCTTCCCGATATCATCTTTATAGATGACTTCTATTTCCCTCTCGAAACAGTACGCCACATATGCTTTCCGGCTTCCTTTGAATTGTTTCGATTGCTGCCTGAATAATTTCACCTTCTTGACTATATCGTCATATTTGTCGATATGGATCAGTTGCACAAAAAATAATGCTATCTCCGTTTTCGATATACTTCCCAGATCGCGGATTAAACGAATAAGTTCAAGATATGGCTTTACGAAGAAGGACTCCGGGAACCCGTGATGGTAAGGCGATGGAAGCTGAAATTTCAGCAGTTGGCGTGTAATAATTTCATCAGGCCTTTTTCCTTCAAGCAACATCTTGCCTGCATCCGTCAATGCAATTGCAGGTTTCAGGTCAACAAACCCAAGAGCCTTGGGGGCGCGAGTGATCCTGTCTCTTGCTGCCAATGCTGGATCACCAGGCATGCCATGCCCCTCATAAAAATCCGATCTGAACAGTTTTCTGAAATAATTTGCCTGCAATGTGGAATTACCCGACCATGTCTCCCCGTCGAATTGCTGACAAAGAAGGGTGATTTCGGGAACAATCTTCTCAATTGATCGTGGCGATGTGAATGCAAAAAGAGTTCTGGTTTTGCTCAGATTAGCCATTCTATTTCCAAAATACCTTTTCCTCCACAGCCATAGACCTAGGCTGTAGAATATCCTTACCGGATTCCAGATATGTTGCGATGCGTTTTGATGCGAGGTTCATCGCCTTTGGCGATATGTCGCATCCGATGAACCGGCACCCATTCCTTATCGCGGCAATCGCGGCGGATGCGCTGCCCATGAAGGGATCGCAGACGACAAAATCCTTTTCCGCGCTCGCATATATCATCGCCTGAAATAACTCGACAGGTTTCTGGGTTGGGTATGATGCGTGATGGATTCGCTTGAAGCGCCAAACATCGGGGAAGCTCCGGTTCCGTATCTTCCGATTATTGCCATGGGTGGCAAACATAATGTATTCATGCCTACGCCTGAAATAGTGTCCCATGCCGATATTCACTTTATCCCAGGTAATAAGGTTCTTCACGTCAAAATATTTTCTCACCACCGGCCCAAGCGACAGCAGGGAAAAGGAATCGAACATGATATACAGATGGCCGGTGGATTGTTTGAGCACACGCCTGCATTCCGACAGAAATGCGGAATAATTTTCTTCCGTATCCACAAACTCGGAAAACCACTTTCCATCGGCAGCGCCCTTGTTTGCATATTGGCCAACAATTCTTCCATGCCCGAGTTTAAGTTTGTTGTTCATGCCGGAATACGCCGGATCAGTAACAATGACATCAACGCTACCCGCCGGGAGCTTTCTCAAGAACCGAAGTACATCATTTTGCAGAATTTTTATTCTGCCATCGTTGAATTCAAGCGCAGATGAATCGTCACAAAGTGAACTGTCTATTCTATGATCCTGTTCTTCGATAAATGCCAACACCGTCTGTAAATGTCTTCCCGAAATATTTCCATTCGCTCCAACAGGTATGTGATGTTCGGCAATATACTGACTCAGTATCTTTTCATTGACAAAAAACTCTTTCGCCAGACTTGCAATGCCATAAGCCTTTTCAAAAGCAACCGGATCGCGCGCGTTCATATTTGATGATTTCACCAGCAAACCAGTGTCATGCCCATAAACTCAGGGTGCGCTCAATAAATTGATAGCGATTCTTTGCAAGCTGGGCACCAGGAAATTGTCCAGAAAAACCACCACCAGGATCAGCAACATCGGTGACAAATCCATCCCCCCAAGAATTGGCAACCTTCTGCGAATGGGATATAACAATGGTTCAGAGAACTGAACAATTATGCGCACAATGGGATTATACGGATCGGGTGACACCCAGGACAGGACAGCGCGCGCAATCACGACAATAATGACCGCCATCAACAGCACATGCACCACCCCGGCCAGCGCCTGGAGAAAGTAACCCAGCATAAACATCAGACCAACGCTTTCGAGCGTCTGGCGGCCGCGGCAATGGCCGCGCGCACCGCATCCGGCATATTGGCTTCAAACATGGTTTCAAGGGCTGCCTGGGTCGTACCGCCCGGACTGGTAACCTGCTGCCGCAGTTCCTCCGCGGTTTTGCCGCTTTCCACCAGCATCCGGCCTGCGCCCAGGGCCGTTTGCGTCACCAGCACGCCGCTTAATTCCTTCGGCAGCCCCAGTGCACGGGCGGCGGCCTGCATCAGCTCCGCCAGCAGAAAAAAATAAGCCGGGCCGCTGCCGGAAATGGCCGTGACGGCATGCAACATATCCTCATCATCCACCCATGCCGTTTTTCCCGAAGAAGACAAAATGTATTCGGCGCGGGCGCAATGATCTTCTCCCGAACCGCAAAACAGTACGGACATCCCCGCACCTATCAGACAGGGAGTGTTGGGCATCACGCGAACCAGACAAGCCTCATCCCCCAAGCCTTCGCGCAAATGCTTGATGCTGATGCCGGCGGCAATACTGATCACCGTGGTCTCTTTAGCAATCTTTCCCATAATACTTTTCAGCGCCGCGTCCATTTGCTGGGGCTTTACCGCAAGTAAAAGCGCATCCGATCCCATCGCCGCCTCGGCATTACTTTGCGCCCCGCGCACGCCGTAGTTTTTTTTCAGTTCATCCACACGATCCGCCCGAACGTCAGCCACCGTCAATTGTTCCGGCGCATGCCCCGCCCGAACAAGACCGGCCAACAATGCCTCGGCCATATTGCCGCCACCGATAAAACTGATTTTAAGGTTCCGCATCCATGTCTTCCTTTCATTCATGTTTCTGTCCAACCGGGTAACTACTCAGGCACCTTGAATTTTGCTTCATGGCAAGGCGTGAGGAGCGCAGAATCCGTAGCATATGTGTTAATATGTGAGGATTCGAGCACCGCAACAACGCCGCCATGGAGGAAAAGACGGATGCCTGAGCAGTTACCCAAACAGTGCGGAGCCCAGCCGCACCATGTTCGATCCTTCCTCAATAGCAACACGGTAATCGCCGCTCATGCCCATGCACAGTTTCAGCTCACCTGCATTCCGATCCCGGCGCAGGCTTCCACCCGCGAGCCGATCCCGCAAGTGGCGCAAGGCGCGGAAACAGGCGCGCGCATCACCGTCTTTGGGCGCCATGCACATCAGGCCATGAACCTGAAGCGCCGGAATATCCATCAACTGGTCAAGAAGAACAGACACTCGCGCCATGTCCGTACCATGTTGATGCGGCATTTCAGCTACATTGACCTGTATCATGACCGGAAGTTTCCTGTCCCGCACATGCGCCGCAACAGCCTTTGCCGTTTCGATATCTTCCACACTATGCCACTTAAAAGCGTACCGGCCGATATATTTGGCCTTGTTTTTCTGCAAGGGTCCGATCATGTGCCAATGCACGCCCGGAAACCGAAGCGCCCGATCTCGCAGGCTCTGTGGCCGGGATTCTCCAAAGTCCGTCTGACCTGCGTTCATCAGGCATCGCACCGCCTCGTCCGGCGCATATTTGGATACCGCCAGCAAGCGAACATGGGCGCGTTCAAGCTCGGAACACAATACCTGCCAGCGTTGAAATAATTTTTCCTTACTCACCTTTTTCCACGCGCCGGGCAGCCAATATCATAATAAAACTGAGCAACGTATAGATCACCATACTCTGACCAAGCAACAACCAGATAACCAGATTGTCCGCCGCAACCAGCGATAGCGCCGCCAGTCCCGTGATCATGGACAAGCCCGCGATAGCCCATACGGTCTGTTTCTGCGACAGGCCCAGATACATCAAACGATGATGCAAATGATCACGCCCCACATAAGTAACCCAATCATGCAGACTCCTGACGTCACCGCGATAAATACGTGCGATCGTGGTATAAACCATGTCAAAAATCATCACCGAAAATATCAGCAGCGGAGCCGCATAGGCCTTGATCGGCCCC
Organism: uncultured Zetaproteobacteria bacterium; assembly: GCA_964407235.1. Classification (GTDB taxonomy): domain Bacteria; phylum Pseudomonadota; class Zetaproteobacteria; order Mariprofundales; family Mariprofundaceae; genus JAUZQZ01. The sequence goes on from CAYOUW010000061.1 coordinate 5,353, forward strand.
TCGCTCGACCAGTCGCCCATCACCGCGATACAGGCCATCATCCAGCCAAGGTACGCGCTACCCACGTCACCCAGAAATATGCGCGCCGGACTTTTGTACCGGGCGTTGTCCGGCAGAAATCCGGCCGATGCTCCGGCGACCGCCATGCACAGCAGCAGCATGACTCCCTGGCCTGTATTCCATGCCAGCAGTCCCATTAAAAAACAAACCGAAACCGCCAGTGAAGCAGCCAGACCGTTGATTCCGTCCAGAAAATTGAAAGCATTGGTAATACCAATCACCCACAGCGCAGTCACGGCATATTCAGCCAGGTTGCCCCACCACACATCCGGTGCGAACTCCAGATGCACGCCGAATGCGGCCAGCACGAGCAGCGCCGCCAGTTGCCCGGTCAGTTTGACGGTTGCCGGCAATTCACGTACGTCATCCCACAAGGACAACAAGGCGACGAGGGTGGCTGAGATGCACACGCCCTTTAATGCCAGAGAATAATTGAAATTCAGCAGCAACGTCAGGTTCACCGAAATAAATACCGCCAGCCCGCCGATTCTGGGGGTCGGCTTCCGGTGAACCCGCCGTGTATCCGGATAATCCACCGCATCCATGCGCATAGCCAAACGAATCACCACCGGTGTGAAGGCATAGGTCAACAACAGTGACGCCAGCGCAATCTTGACGCCCTGACCAAGCGGACCGGGATTAAACCAGGGGAGGGAGAGCAGGAGCCCCCCTGTCAGCCCCAGCACGCGGCTCACCGCATGATCAAATACTACATACATGCGGCAATCGCCTTTTTCATGCAATTCAGCTCATCCTCACCCATATCGGTAAGCAAGGGCAGGGAAACGCATTGTTGCCATGCCGCTTCCGCACCCTGGCAATGTTGCCCAAGCAACCTGGAAAGCGGCTGCTCCACCGGGCGAGCCGCGCCCACGCCGTGACCGCGCAAGACTTCGATCACGCTTAAGGCATCGTCTACACGCACGATGTAACGGTAATGATTGCACGAGGCTTCACGCATGACCGGATGTGAGTTCATCCCCGTCAACCATTCATCATAGACCGCCGCCTGCCGCATACGGCATCCGCGCTCCTGATTTGATCGCGATATACGTACGCGGGCCAGCGTAGCGTGGATATCGGAAAGCTGGTGGTTTCCGGCATACGGCAGCGTGATGTCCGCTGTGTCCGCACAACGCATGTGGCGCACCCGTTCACACATGCCCGCATCAGAACTCATGACCATGCCGCCACAGGCGCCGCCCCAGGGCTTGGTGGCATAAAAGGATGTGATGGAAACATCCCCAAAGCTACCCGACATGCGGCCACCCTCGCCCATTGGTCCATCCATCCGGCCACCCGCCGACTGCGCCACATCTTCAATAACCGGGCAGCACCACGATTCCTTCGCCATCGGCTCAATCATACCGAATGGATGCACCAGGATAACCGCGTCCAGTGACCCGGCCATATCCCTTGCCCTGGCGGCATCCAGCCTTAAATCATCATTACAATCCATACATACCGGTTCGGCATCCACCGCCCGAACCGCGTGCAAAACGGCCCGGCAAGCATAGGCGGGAATACCAACACGCCTGACTTTGCGTTTTGCCTTGAGTGCATACAGCGCCAGCATCAGGGCGCTGGTCCCGGAATCCACCGTAACGGCGTACCTGACGCCAATCAGCCCGGCAACCTCGGCCTCCAATGCTGCGCATACCGCTCCGGCGGCAAGCTGGCCGCTTTTCACGACCTGTTGCACCGCATCGACGAATGCGGGTCCGAACACAGGCCTCGAATGAGGAATCATGAATAATCCAGGCTATAACCGGATACGGATGGGCATAAAAGCTTCCGCACAGGAAATTTTACCTTGCACGCCGCGAAAATGCGCTGTCGCAAGCGCGATTTCGACAATATTCAGACCCTGAATATTCGTTCTCTCGACCTGAGAGGCATGCGCATCCAGCGCCTTGAGCTTATCGGATAATGTGTCATGAATATCCATAAAAACCGTGGGTGAAAAGTTGCTGCTGGTCGGCGTTTCATAAGCCAGCACGCTAGGCACATAGCGGGTCGCCGAGTGTGCCGCCCGCGCCAGCGTCCGGTGATCCTGATGGGTATCCTCATGATGATTGACCAGCACAATCAACGGCCTGATTTTCTGTACCTTGTCCTCAATGGCGTGAATCAGCGTATCTTCCGCCGGTAATTTTGTATCTTCAAACCCACCCCAGTGCACCGCTTTGATACCGAGGATTTGCGCGGCCTTCTCCTGTTCGGATTTGCGCGCCGATCCATCACCTCCCCTGCCGCCATCCGTGGCCACGAACAGGTGTATCTCGGCGCCTTGCCCGGCATAAACCGCCAAGGTTCCACCACAACCGATCTCTATATCATCCGGATGCGGCGCCAACGCCAGAATTCTGTTCATCGCACCATTCCTCCCATTCCACGAATAATCTCCGCGGCATCAGCCCCTGTATTGAACAACATATCCAGCACGGAAAAATATGGCACAAAATCACCATGCAGTTGCAAATATTCCGGTGCCTCAATTTGCTGAAAGTACAATGCCAGACCCGATTGGGCAAACCTCTCCCGCTGTAAATACGTTCGCCCTTCCTGTCCGGACAGGTATGCATCGCCATCCATACTCAAACATATTTCGATCAGACGTTCCGTTGGGTCCGTATGATCCGCCTCAAGGTCAGACGCCAGCCACAAAGGGGAGGTGCATCCCAGAGCATCCCCGACCCAACGAATAAGCGCCACATTCAAATCCCTCAAATTGTTACGGGGCCGGTTTAATATTTCCCGAACCGATGGCCAGTATACTTCAAAACAGGGCGCCTTTGCATAGGATTGTTCGATACTGCTACAAACCTTGCGCACCCAGCGCCGGTCAGCAATCGTCACTTCATTAATTTTCTGAGGATAACGGTAGTTCACCGGCACCGTTATCCACTGCACGCCGGACGCCGTCTTGATACGATTGCGATTCTGCCACTCGTTTTTTTCATATTGCACCGTATCCAGCAATACCATGGCATCGGCCAGCATCCATTTATGAAAGAATCCCGGCCATGGCAGGAAATTGGGTTGGTGAATTGCAATAAGGCGCGGAGATTCGATAGGTTTCATCCCGGAACCCGCACAAGAAAGGGATTGGCTTCCATGCGGATGCCGCGTTGCATCGGGATGCGCAATCGAATGACATGTGCACCCGGAGATAATTGCAGCGTCTCTCGTAACGGTTGCAAAAGGCCCACCATCCGTTGTACCAGGATCTGCCCGTCCACCACAATCTGGGCGCGTAGCAATTGAGCCCGCACCGGCTTGACGGATACAGGACGTTCCGCCAGCGAGAGGTGCAAAACGACCTGGCCGGGCGCCGTAACAGTATCGCCCGGCAATACATGACGCCCCGTCGCATCCTCAAGGAATAATGATGCGACCCGAAGATTTCGCCCCCTGGGCGTTCGCCAGGCGACCATACGCCCCTTGCGCATGGCCGCAAGCACCGCGGCCGGGGTGTTTGCGTTCGCCCAGACATCCATAGGATAATTTCCCAGATATTCGCCCGCCTCGCCCTGTTTATGAAAATCACCGGCCGCCACGCCCCAGATCGGCGCGGCATGCAATCCTGTCATGTAATTGATCATATACCGGTCCCAGAGTCCTCCCGGATCCGTATTGGTATCCGTATCCCCGTAGACGGCGGCAAAAGCATCCGCCGTAGGATCATGAAACACACGCCGGCTGTATGGCGGCGTATCAAGCTTCACACCCATGGGGCCGGGGCGTACGCCGGAATGCGTGCCCGGATATGCCCAGATCACGAACAGGCCCTGCTCATGCGCCTGGGCGATAAAATCGGCATCGGCGTCCACCTTGGGCCGGAGCAGCCATGTGGCGAGAAACACAACGAACGACGCTACAAGCAATAATGCGACCGCACGCTTGCGCCGCCTCAGCAGCATGGCCAGCACCGATCCGACAAGCACGATCCAGAACGCCAACGAGACAGGCATGTCGCCCTGATCATGCGCCAGGGTATAGCTGGGCAGAGCCTCAATCTGACGGGGCCGTTGCTCCCCCAGCGTGATCATCATACGTTCGGAGTTATGCAACGTCAGATTCCTGAACGGAATGCCGGACCATGTATAGCCCGGTATGGATTCGACGCCGGCGAATAAAATCATCCCCGGATGCATGCGGCGGACCTGTGCAAGATCGGCGAAGAACGAAGGCAGACCGGTTGTGTACAACGATCGAAAATCCCTGGTATATCCAAGGATACCCGGCACCGGTTCGATCCCGAAACGGATACCTTTCCTGCCGTGATCGGTCAACGCCAGCGCCTGGACGCCGCGCTTTTTTGCCATGTCAACCAGCGTGTTCATATCATACGCGCCGTCTGAATGCGTGCTGCGCACATCAATCAGCACGCGCAAAGGCGCGGACCATGCCTGCCATGGGAGCAACAACAGCATCGCCAACAGCAAGCTACGCATCCTTGAGTAATCCATCGTATAAATCCTGCAGCGCCCGCACCATCACACCCACCGAATACGCACCGGCACGTTCCACGCAAGCTGTGCGCATGACATCAGGGTAGTCACGCAGCAGAGCGATCGCCACGGCGTCCGCGTCATCCGCATCCACCACTTGCCCGCATTCACCGGTAACCAGTTCCCTCAAACCGCACACATCGGACACCACGCAGGCTAACCCCGCGGCCATGGCCTCAACCACCGCACGCCCCATGCCTTCATTGTGCGACAGCAATGCAAAACAGCGGCTCGCCGCAAGATAGGGAACGGGATCGCTCCAGCCCGTAAAACAGACATTGTTCGCAATACCCGACATACGGCACATCCTTTCCAGTTGTTCCCTTTCTTCGCCATCGCCGACGATGGCCAGTCGCGCATCGGGTTTCATTTCGCAGACACACACCCATGCCCGAATGAGCCGTTCCATACCCTTGATCGGCGCGAGCCTGCCCACGCTGACGGCATCCCACCGGCGCGCATCGGGATGCTCTTCCCGCCATGCCGTAATTTGTGTTTGTATCCCGACCACATCCACACCGCTGGGAATCACGCGCCACTGGTCGATCCGCCCGATGCCCAATACCAGATCCTCATCGCGCTCCGCTTGCGTGAGCGCAATCAGAGCATGGGATCTGGCTGCCAGAAATCGTTCGATCCCGATAAACAACCGTGTTTTCAGCGTCCCGAAATATCCGTGAAATATATGGCCATGCGGCGTATGCACCACCGCTCCGGCGCGTCCCCATGCCACAAGACGTCCCAAGGCTCCGGCCTTGGAGGTATGCGTATGCACCACATCAAAACCACGGGCAATCAGTCGGCGTATCTGCCGATATGCAGCGAAATCGGCCCATCCGGGCTGGCGTGCCAGTGACGAAAGAACCATCGTTTCCCCACCCGCTTCACGAAATACCTGCATGCGTCCGGCGAGTTGTTCTCTTTCTGTTTCCGACATCTCCGACTCGCCGGAAGGGCCAAAAGCCAGACAGGTCTGGTGCCCGGCCTGCTGCTGCGCGGTGGCCGAAATCAGCGTATTGACCGCCGAACCGCCGCCATCCATGCGCGTAATCAGATGCAAAATCTTCATCCAATGTCCTGCTTGTGCGCCACCACCAAAACCGAAGGGGTAAGCAGCAGTTTTCCACCGCTCAACCTGCTCATGAAGCGCAATAAGAATGCTAGAACACGCTTAAAGAACATAAAGAATTTTCCTTGACTATACACATCGCCAGAACTTGCAACTGAAACCATTATGCGCCTATGATTAAATCCGGCATCCTTTAACATCCGACATAGAAAAACAGGCTCCAGACTGTATTCGTGCATAATGGACCATGATAACAAGCTGTTCCGGATTAAGGATGGTAAAAAGTTGGCCACCTGATGGACGGCGCGGTGCAGACGGCAATTTGGCAATCGGATGACAAGGCATGAATCTTGTGCCATTCGGCCGTTAATCTGCTTCAGGATATCCCATGGATTATGAATCTGGTCAAGCACATTGACACAACAAACAGCACGAAACCGAATGTCCGGCGGAAGTGCGCTCAGTGCTGGAGCAATACGTCCCCGTGCCAGCTCACAGGCCCAACTCTCTTTTTCCATGGAGGGATCCACGCCCCAAACATCCCATCCGGCCTGAGCGGCCATTGAAAGCAATTTTCCACCACCACAGCCCACATCCAACAAGGCGCGACCAGCAGACTCGGGAAAGTACGAAAGCGCCTCCAGAAAAACAACTTCGCGTCCCTCTCCTCTCCATTCTTTTATCCATGCCTCGGTATAATGATGGGAATAGTCCTCTGCCTTCCGATCATCCGGATGTAAAAAAATCAAAGAACATTCTCTGCACTTTAAAAACCTTTTCTGATGCCGTAGAAAAACAGGAAAGGCATCTTGTGTGCAATAGGGGCAAGAAACCCTTACCTGATCGGGCATGTCTGAAGAAATCCCTCAAGAGTCCACATCAGGCCAGTGACCTGACCGCATTAACGAATGTCTGATCATGTAACTGCCAATTAAAGCGTTCATTGATATGCGCGTGCAGCCGACCTGCCCGTTCCATATGATCCGCATGCCGTTCAAACAACAAACGCGTGGCCTCCGCCAGCGCCTCAGGCGTGATCGCATCAGCCAGGATATTATCCGGGGTTGAACCTGCCACCTCGGGGTTGGCGCCCGCGGGTGTTGCCACAACAGGAAGCCCATGGGCATTAGCTTCAACCGTAACAAGCCCGAAACCCTCCAGTGATCGTGTCGGCAACATAAATGCATCCGCCGCCTGCATACGTAATGCCACCTCGTCCTCAGGCAAATAACCGGTAAATTCGATACGATCCGCCACATCCAGTTGTTCCGCCAGCCATTTCAACGGCTCCAGGAGTGCTCCCGCACCCATCACACACCACCGCAAATCCGGCATCTCATAACGCAGCATGGC
>CAYOUW010000062.1:0-12130 GCA_964407235.1 uncultured Zetaproteobacteria bacterium
AAGTCACCCCCGAAGTCACCCCCGAAGTCACCCCCGAAGTCACCCCCGAAGTTCGGAGGTTGTTAGGTGTCATGCAAGGTGAGATGGCACGTGATGAGATTATGACAAAACTGGGACTGAAGGATGAAAAACATTTCCGTGAAAGCTATCAGCAAATCGGAATCAAAATGGGGGTCATTGAAATGACCATTCCGGACAAACCCAGAAGCAGCAAACAAAGATACAGGTTGACCGAAAAAGGCCGCCAGCTATTGAAACCGCTGGAGTCGAAATCATGAAGCCGCTGGAAAAAACGCTGCGCAATCAACTGGAGCACGCGATCAAGGAAGCGCGTGATGTGGCCGAGGCCGCCGCCCGCGCCGCGCTGGAACAGCTTGGCGTGGGCGGGCCGAAGCCCTATGAGCATCTTTCGGATGAGCAGCGGCAACTGCGCCTGAAACTGCGAGCGCATGGCCGCCAGCTTGGCAACGGGCGCAAGGCCGACGGCAGCCAGGAATTGGGCCGCTTGATCGAGGAAGTCGCCTACGAGCATTGGCACCGCATGCTCTTTGCCCGCTTCCTGGCCGAGAACAATCTTTTGATGTACCCGGATCCGGATGAGCCGGTGGCGGTCACCCTGGAAGAGTGCGACGACCTGGCTCGTGATGAAGGCGCGGTCAATGGCTGGGAACTGGCCGCCCGTTTCGCCGCACGCATGTTGCCGCAAATCTTTCGCCTCGACTCCCCGGTCTTTCAACTAACTCTGCCGCCGGAGCATCAGCAAAAACTGGAACGCCTGGTGGCCGATCTGCCACTGGAAGTGTTCACTGCCTCCGACAGCCTCGGGTGGGTCTATCAATTCTGGCAGGCCAAGAAGAAGGACGAGGTCAACGCCTCCGAGGTCAAGATCGGCGCACGGGAACTACCCGCCGTCACCCAGCTCTTTACCGAGCCGTACATGGTCAGCTTCCTGTTGGATAACTCCCTGGGGGCGTGGTGGGTGGCGCGTCGTCTCACCGAATCGGATCTGAAAAACGCCAGCAGTGAAGAAGAGCTGCGCTGCAAGGCATCCATACCGGGTGTACCACTGGACTACCTGCGCTTTATAAAATCCCCCTCTCCCTCAGGGAGAGGGGGTAGGGGTGAGGGAAAAGAAGACAAAAAAACACCCATTCCCGATGATCTTCTGGAAAACGCCAGAAAACTCAGACAAAACCAAACGGATGCCGAACAACTGCTCTGGAGTTTGCTGAGAAACCGACGTTTTGCCGATAAAAAATTCCGTCGTCAGCATCCTGTTGGGCGTTATATCCTCGACTTTTACTGTCATGAATTGAAACTGGCGATAGAACTGGATGGTGGTCAGCATAACGAGCCACCCGCAAAACAATACGATGCAGATCGAACCAGCTATCTTGAGGAGCAAGGTATCCGGGTTATTCGATTCTGGAATAATGAAGTTTTACAGCAAACAGATTCGGTATTGGAATCTCTGTGGAATTCCCTTACATCCCTCACCCCAGCCCCTCTCCCAGAGGGAGAGGGGCTTTATTGGCAACCTGCTGCGGGGACCTTTGATGGCTGGCCGGAACAGCTCTCCGGCCTGAAAACCCTCGATCCCTGCTGCGGCTCCGGTCACTTTCTGGTTGCTGCCTTTCTGATGCTGGTTCCGATGCGGATGGAGCTGGAGGAACTGTCTGCCCGTGAAGCGGTGGATGCGGTATTGCGAGATAACATTCATGGCCTGGAACTGGATCAGCGCTGCGTGGAACTGGCCGCCTTCGCCTTGGCACTGACCGCCTGGAAATACCCCGATCTCCCCTCGCCCTCCGGGAGAGGGGCCGGGGGTGAGAGACCAATCGGCTATCGCCCATTGCCGGAATTGAATGTGGCCTGCTCTGGATTGGCAATCAGCGCCAAGAAGGAGGAGTGGCTATCACTGGCAGGGGACAACACCAATCTTCGGATCGGCCTCGAAGAGCTTTACAAGCAGTTTAAGGACGCACCGGTCCTGGGTAGCCTGATCAATCCGGAGTCAAGCTTGGGCAAAGGTTCGTTGTTTGAACTGAGTTGGGAAGATGTTGGGCCGTTACTGGCGCGGGCATTGGCGGATGAAACAGATGATCAAAAATCAGAAATGGGGATTGTCGCACGAGGGATGGCAAAAGCAGCCAAAATTCTGGCCGACGAATTTTTCTTGGTCTCAACAAATGTACCGTACTTAACTCGTAGCAAATTTTCTGCGAAGCTCCGAGATTATACCGAATCTTTCCACAAGGACACCAATGCGGACCTGGCGACCGCAATGATTGATCGCTTCAGATTTTTAATTCATAGAGGAGGAGCACTCTCCGTTGTTTCTCCTCAGAACTGGCTGTTTCAGTCGGCATACAAAACCTTTAGGCGAATAATTTTATCGCAATATTCATGGCGGCAGATTGCCAAGCTCGGTTTTGGCAGCTTCAATACACCGCTAAATGCCGCTCCTTCATTATTCATTGCAATAAAGAATCATTCTCTGAAATCCCCTATATACGAGAGCGATGCAGTTAATGCAGCCGGCATAAATGCAAAAAAAGAGGCAATTACAAGCGGCCCCCTATTGCAGCTTAAGCAAGGAAGCGCGCTGACCGATCAAGACTTTGTGCTTGATAGATTCGGAAACTCAAACCTACCAAATCTCTCAGCATCAATAGATGTGTTTCAAGGCATCCGTACTGGTGACAAACAACGATTCACCGCTTTTTTTTGGGAGGTTAGCCTGACAGCGGGATGGGATTTCATGCAGTCAACATGCCAAAGTGTGAAGCACTGGGATGGACTGTCTCAATGCGTTCATTGGGTGGGAGGAAACGGACAACTGCATCAGTACGCAAACGAGACCAGAGATAAACTTCATGACATGCACGAAAGCGGCAATCTTTCTTGGGGCAAGAGAGGCGTTACCATTAGCCAGATGGGGAACTTGGAGTCAGCTCTATATTCAGGCGAGAAATATGACGGCAACTGCGCCACAATTACACCTAGAGATGTCAGTCTAACACCTGCGATTTGGTCTTTTTGCTCGTCTTCTGATTATCAGTTAGGAATAAGGGCAATTGATCAAAGCATAAAGGTAACAAATGCCACACTCGGTAAGGTTCCTTTTGATGAACTTAAGTGGGTAACTGAATCAGGTTTCCGATACCCCAACGGCTTACCCAAACCCTATTCCGATGATCCCACTCAATGGATATTCCACGGCCACCCCTGCGGGTCGGTGGTGTGGGATGAAAATGCCAAATGGACCGCCCACGGCCCGTTGCGCACCGACGACACCGTGCTGCAAGTCGCCGTCGCCCGCCTGCTCGCTTACCGTTGGCCCGCCGAGTTGGATGCGGACAAGGTGAATTGCGAAGCAAGAGAGGGTGCCCTGGGGCAAATGGAACTGGCCGATGAACAGCGCGAATGGGTAAACCGTTGCGAAGCGCTATCCCCAACCCCTCTCCCAGCGGGAGAGGGGCTTATTGACGAAGACGGCATCGTCTGCATCCCACCGGTGCGGGGCGAGGCGACGGGCAATGACCGCCTGCTCAACCTGCTCGCCGCCGCCTATAATCATTTCCCCTCGCCCTCTGGGAGAGGGGTCGGGGGTGAGGGATTCTGGTCGAATGATATTCTGGCCAAACTACTGAAAAGCGCCGATCACGCAGGCAAGACCCTGGAAACCTGGCTGCGGGACAAGTTCTTCGCCCAGCACTGCAAACTGTTCCATCACCGTCCCTTCATCTGGCACATCTGGGACGGTCTGCCCGATGGTTTCGCCGCCCTGGTCAACTATCATAAATTCGACCATAAATTGTTGGAGACCCTGATCTACACCTACCTGGGCGACTGGATCATCCGTCAGAAACAGGATATTGCGAGCAGCGTCGATGGTGCGGAAGAAAAACTCGCCGCCGCCGAAAGCCTCAAGAAAAAGCTCGAACTCATCCTCGAAGGCGAAGCGCCCTACGATATTTTCGTGCGCTGGAAACCCCTCTCAAAACAACCCATCGGCTGGAATCCTGATCTGAACGATGGCGTGCGCCTCAACATCCGCCCCTTTATTACCGTGCCCGATGTGAAGAAAAAAGGCGCAGGCGTGCTGCGTGACAAACCCAATACCAAATGGAACAAAGACCGAGGCAAGGATGTGGGATCCGCCCCCTGGTATCATCTTTTCAAAGGCGACCGCATCAACGATCATCACCTGAGCATGGCCGAGAAACACAAGGCCCAACGGGAGGCTGGATTATGAAAAAATATACCTTTGCTAAATTCTGGAAATGTGCTTTGCAGGTCAATCCGTATCGTTATCGTGCAAAGTACCGGGGGCAGAATCACGGCCTGGACGCAAAAGCCTATGCCGAGGCTTTGCGAGCTATCTGTCTGGAAGAGGATGTCCGGGTAGTGGGTCTTGCCGACCATGGTAATGTGGCTGATAGTGAAACTATGCGCCAGGTGCTTTCAGACGCTGGCATCGTGGTGTTTCCCGGATTTGAAGTTGCGACCACTGAAAAGGTTCACTGGGTCTGTCTGTTTCCTGAGAATACCAGCAGTCAGCAACTTGAACGCTTTCTTGGGAAATTGCACCTGACTGATCCATCGGATGGCGTACGCCCTTCAGAACTTGGCGGACAACAACTCCTTAAAGCTGTTGATGAGCTAGGCGGCTTTTGCTATGGCGCGCATGTGACATCGAATAGCGGTTTGCTCAAACAGAAGCTCAATCATCTTTGGCAGACCGGAACCTTACGGGCGGTACAGATACCTGGGTCGGTAGACGACCTTCCACCAGAATATAAAAGCATTGCACTGAACCAAAATCCAGATTATCACCGCGATCATCCGATGGCGCTGATGAATGCAAAGGATATTGCCAGTCCGGAAGATTTGAAAAATCCACGATCCTCAACCTTGATTAAGATGACCCGTCCATGCTTTACATCTTTTCAAATGGCATTCAAGGATCCCGAGTCACGCGTGCGGCTCGTGGATCAGATGCAGGAACACTTTTACAGTAAGATAGAAAGTATCGTCATAGAGGGTGGATACTTCGATGGCCTGTGCGCGAATATTTCTGGCCACTTGAACGCTGTGATTGGAGGGCGGGGTACTGGTAAGTCTACCTTGATCGAATGCCTTAGATATGCACTCGACATGCCTCACAAGGGCGAAGAGGCGAAAAGACAGGGAGACCAGATTGTCAGGGAGAATCTCGGCAAGGCTGGTGGCCGGGTTATCGTGACGCTGCACTCGGCGGCAAATAACATGAAACAATACACGGTGATCCGGCGTTACGGCGAACCGCCCAGGGTGAAAGACAATCAAGGGAATGAATCCGCACTCCATCCCGCCATTGATTTGTTACCAGGCGTGGAGATTTACGGGCAAAATGAAATCTATGAGCTGGCCAGGAGTCCCGGTGCGTTGACGCGTATTTTGGATCGCTTTCTACCAGAGAGCGTGGCACAACAGTCGCGTCTTGACTCGGCGAGGCACAAACTCAGGGAGAGTAGCGCGCATTTAGCCAAGGCATCGGAACAAATGGAAGAGATCGAAACACGGATCGCGCTGTTGCCGAAATTGGAGGAGCAGGTCAGGCAATTTAAGGAACAGGGGCTGGAAGAGAAATTAAAATTAGTTCCATTGTTAGAGAAGGAACGCCAGTTGGCACCCCGCATGAGACAGGAGATTGAACGTATCCTCATTGGCCTGAAGCAGTTTGAAGAATCACTCCCTGATCTGGTCTTCCTGAGTGATCATGCGCTGGAAGGGCTACCCCATGCCAACTTTTTCCGTCATGGTCGGAACGTCCTCGAAGCACTCAGCAGCGTATTACGCCAGCAACTCAATGAAGCTGGCAAAGAAATCACCGGGGCAGAAACGGAGATCGCGACCATTGGTGATCAGATCAAGATGGCGCTCAAAGAAAATGAAGTGGAGCTGGAGAAAGACTTTGCCAAACTTCCAGCGGTAGCGGGCAAGGATGGTAGAGAGATCGGCCGCACATATCAGCGACTGTTGCGTGAGATTGAACAGGTTAGACCGATCCAAGCACGCATGAAGACGGTAAACGCCCTCGTCAAGGAATTAGAGCAGACTCGCCGAAATCTTCTGGGAGAGATTTCGGATATCCGCAGCGCACGTACAGCCGCTAAACAAAAGGCGGTGAAGGGCCTTAACAAACGGTTGGCCGGCAAGTTACGCATCGCAATCGTTCCAGATGGCTTGCCCCAGCCATTACGGGAATTTCTGCAAGGACTTCCTGGAATTGGTGAGAGGAAAACAGAATGGGTTAATGATGCCCAGGGCCTCACTGTCATGGGACTGGTAGCGGCCATTCGGGAAGGAAAGAAGCCGCTTTTGAGCAAAGGGTGGAGTATTACCCCCGGAATAGCGGATGCACTGACACGATTGTCACCCTCCCAGCTATATGCGCTGGAAAATATTGACTTGGAGGATCGAATAAGTCTTGAACTCAATATTTCACACGCCGGCGCGGATCAGTTCCGGGAACTTGAACGGCTTTCAACCGGTCAGCAATGCACTGCAATCCTTCACTTGTTACTTCTGGATAACCCGGATCCACTGATTATGGATCAACCCGAAGATAACCTTGATAATGCGTTTATCGCCGAGAGAATCGTCCAGGAACTACGCGCCGCGAAGACTGAACGGCAGTTCCTGTTTGCTACTCACAACGCCAATATCCCTGTTTTTGGAGATGCTGAGTGGATCGGGGTGTGCTCCGCCGCAGGAGACCATGCCGGGATGCCTCCCGAGGCGCAAGGTTCGATTGATATACCTGATATTCGTGATCAGGTGGCGAGTATCCTGGAAGGCGGTAAGGAGGCATTCATGCAACGCAAAGACAAATACGGGTTTGACTACTGATGACCAAGTCGGAACTGCTCGAATTGATTGCCAATGGCGAGAACTCCGGCGTGGAGTTTAAACGGGATGATGTGCGCCCCGAGCAACTGGCGAAAGAGGTTGTGGCTTTCGCCAATGTGCAGGGCGGACGCATTTTGCTCGGGGTGGAAGACGATGGGACGATCACTGGTCTCCAGCGACCCAAGACCCAAGAATGGATTATGAATGTCTTTCGAGACAAAATTCATCCCCTGATAATTCCGTTTTACGAAGAAATTGCCGTAGAACCTGATGTTAAAGCCGGTGTGATAACTTTGGCGCCGGGGATATCCAAACCATATATCGTGCGACACAATAACAGAGAAGAGATATATGTCCGTATGGGGGACAGGTCTGAGCTAGCGTCACGGGAGCAACAACTTCGCCTCTTTGAATCAGGAGGCCTGCTGCATGTTGAAACATTGGCCGTTGCCGGGACATCCTTTGCGGATCTGGATCTTGAGCGATTGAGATTTTATCTGGAATCAATCATTGAAGACCCGGAAATCCCTCAATCAGACTCAGAATGGGTGACACGGCTAGTCGGCCTTGGGTTTATGACAGAGGATGGGATGGGAAACACAGTGTGTTCCATCGCTGGTTTGGTTTGCTTCGGTATTACTCCAAGGCGCTATCTACGACAAGCGGGATTGCGGTTAATGGCCTTTGCGGGTACGGATAAGGAATACCGCGCTTTACTTGATGCCGTGATTGACGGCCCCCTGGTTGGACGATGGGATATTTCCGAAACCGGAACGAAGAGATTGGTAGATGATGGGGTTATCGAGAAGTTCTCAGTCGCTATCGAACCATTCATCACTCTTGAGGCAGACAAGATAGACGAGCATATGCGCCGGGAAAAAGAGTGGCTATATCCATGGGATGCGGTTCGGGAACTATTGATCAACGCATTGGCTCACAGAGATTGGACGCGTTCCGTGGATATAGAAATTACATGCTATTCCAATCGTTTTGAAATAATCAGCCCCGGTAAATTGCAAAATTCAATGACTATCGAAAAAATGATCGCCGGGCAACGATCTCCGAGAAATCCGATCATTATGGAGGTGTTGCGCGATTATGGATATGTTGATGCGCGAGGAATGGGTGTTCGCACCAAGGTCATTCCGTTAATGCGAAGATTAAATCACGCAGATCCAACTTTTAAAGCAACGGATGACTATCTTCAAACCGTTCTTCCGAAGAAACCCATTGATAAGTAGCATCATTTCGGAACTGATTCGGGTAATCCGCGTTGCCGTCCTCTTCAACCCGGAAGTCCAGGTTGCTCCGGCCTGCATTCTTTGGCCGGATCATGACCGGCAATGGGAATCGGCCATTCCACGCTTGCAAGCGGAAATGCCGGAGCTGCTGGTGTTGGGAGATTATGCGCCGGGTAAAAGAACCGGCCCGGCCATCTGGCTGCGTTGCGTGATTGCGGGAAAAATCGAAGAGGTTCCACTGCCTGAAGGTCATGTGCCCGTTTTGTATCTTCCCGGCTTTAGCCGCCAGGACTTGCGGGCTGTAGAAAGCTGCCCGGATCATTTGAAGCCGCTTGCCGAACTGCAATACCGTGGCGTCATCTGGTCACAGATCAATGCCAAGGACTGGACGATTCTGGCCTTCCTGAAGACAGATCAGGGAGGGCTGGGGCTGGATGTGGCACAAGACAATGTCGCTAGAAACGCCATGCAACTGGCGCTTTCTCCTCTACTGGAGGAGGAGGTGGAGCGCCTCAAGGGCAAGCATCTGGACAAGGACTACTTCAATACGCTGCTGACCGGCGGCGATCCTGTTCGCGATCTGTTGGTATGGCTCGATCAGGGTGATGCGTTTACGTCTTCACGTTCAGAAAATGAATGGGCTGCATTCGTAGAAGTCTGCAAATCGCAGTTTGCTTTCAGTCCACAAGATGATGGTTTATTCGATGGCGCAAACAAACTTGCCGTGCATGAAGGGCCATGGAACACCGTATGGAAGCGTTTTTGCGAAGCACCGAAACGTTATCCCAATATTCCGGAACAAATCCGAAAATGTGTACCTCCGGTGTTTGATCTATTCGCCGATGCCGACTCAGCGGGGAGCTGGCCGCAATGGAATGAAGCCCAGGAAAGAATACTACGTAAGGATTTACAGGCGCTTGAAGACATTTCCGCGCATAAAGCCCGTTCCAGGCTGCTGGAACTGGCAAGGAAGCATGGACAACGCCGTCATCTTGTATGGGCCGAATTGGGGGAAGCTCCGCTGGCGTTGTCTCTGGAGCATTTGGCCGTGCTCGCCGACACGACCGGGAAGCCGCTAGCCGCCGGTTCTGCTGAAGAACTGGCTTCCGGATATACGGATCAGGGCTGGAAGGCCGATGATGCCGTACTTTCCGCGCTCGCTAGCGTAGATAAGGCAAATGACTATAAGGCTGTTTGTGCGGCCATCCGATCTGTTTACCTGCCATGGGCAGAAGATTCCGCCCGCTATTTGCAAAAACTGATTGATGGAACGAACTATCCGGGTGGAAGTATTAACCACTCTGCGCCGATTTCGCAAGGCGAAGGTGAATGTATTCTATTTGTTGACGGGCTGCGGTTCGATGCCGGCAAGCGGCTGGTCAAGCTATTGAAACAGTCGGGGTTTGATGTTGCCGAAGAACCAACATGGACAGCGCTTCCCAGTGTAACCGCAACGGGGAAGGCTGCCGTATCCCCGGTGAGGGATAAAATCCGGGGTGAAGATACAAGCACCGATTTCGAGCCAGAAGTCGCTACGACAGGCCAGTCGCTGAAAGGTGGGTATCACCTGAAAAAACTGTTACGAGATTCGGGCTGGAAGGTTCTGGATCGCTCTGATTCCGGTGATGGGCAGGGGCGCGCATGGTGCGAATTCGGTGATATTGATCATGAGGGACATGACCGTGGGTGGAAGCTTGCCAGACAGCTTGACGTACTGATTGCCGAGATTGGCGAGCGGACAAACGCTCTCCTGGCGGCTGGCTGGATAAGTATCCGGGTTGTTACCGACCATGGCTGGCTGCTCCTGCCTGGGGGTTTGCCCAAAATTGAATTGCCCAGCGCACTGGTGGAAAGCAAGTGGGGCCGGTGCGCATCCCTCAAGCAGGGTGCATCGTGTGAAGAGCGCTTGTATCCATGGTACTGGAATACGAATCAGCATTTTGCGTTGGCCGATGGCATCAGTTGCTTCAAAAAAGGTGAGGAATATGCCCATGGGGGCTTGAGCCTACAGGAATGTCTGACGCTGAGGCTCACGGTTACGAAAGGGCAAATGGCAAATTCGGTTCGGATTTCCAGCGCCGTATGGAAGGGTTTGACGTGCAAGGTGGCCGTTGATGGAGAGGCCTCCGGGCTTATTGCCGATATTCGCATGAAGCCGGGCGATGCTGCGTCCAGCGTAGCCGTAAAGGCCAAGCCGCTGAAGAAAGATGGAACAGCATCGGTGATCGTTGAAGACGAAGACATGGAGGGATGCGGGGCGACGCTGGTGCTGATTGACGACAATGGCGTGCTTGTTGCCCAGGTGGCTACGGTTATCGGTGGAGGAGATGGCTGATGGAATTGGATGTTATTGACAAAAAGGCCGCGGATGTGCTGGACGGCTACCTGGTTCGCAAGGAACTGGTCAGTCGGCATGAGCGTATGCTGACGGGCGGATTCTATTCAGAAATCACCCTGGATTACGATTCCATGATCGCTCAGGAGAAAAACGGGCGGCCCTTCAGCATCCAGTCGTTACGCGAAATTCAACTTTCCAAGCGGGATATTCTGGATGTGCTGGCCGATGCCAGGGAAGGATTTACGACCGAGGAGTGGAAATGCCTGCTGCTTCGCTCTATTGGCATTGAGCCGCTAACACTTTCCGAACGACAGAAAGATACGCTCCTGCTGCGCATGGTTCCCTTCGTAGAACGCAACTACAATCTGGTCGAGCTTGGCCCCAGGGGAACCGGCAAGAGTCACCTGTTTCAGCAGATTTCTCCATATGCCCACCTTATCTCCGGTGGCAAGGCAACTGTTGCCCGGATGTTTGTACACATGGGAACGGGTCAACGCGGTCTGGTCTGCCAGTACGATGTGGTGTGTTTTGATGAGGTGTCCGGCATTTCATTTGATCAGAAGGATGGCGTGAACATCATGAAGGGCTACATGGAGTCCGGAGAGTTTAGCCGGGGCAAGGAGAGTATCAGGGCGGACGGCAGCATCGTACTGGTTGGAAATTTTGAGGTGGATGTTGAGTACCAGCAGCGGATTGGCCACCTGTTCGGCCCGTTGCCCCAGGAAATGAGAGATGATACCGCGTTTATGGATCGGCTCCATGCCTTTCTGCCTGGCTGGGATGTGCCGAAAATCAGCAAGGATGTATTGACCGATCATTTCGGGCTTGTGAGTGACTTTCTTTCCGAGTGTTGGAGCCAGCTTCGGAATCAAAGTCGCGTTAGCACACTGCAAAACCGTATTTTCTACGGTGGTGCGCTTTCTGGCCGTGATGCCAATGCGGTCAATAAATCCGTCAGTGGCCTGCTGAAGTTACTCTATCCCGGTAGTGAGACCAATGTTCAGGATGATGATATGGAATGGGCGGTGCGCATCGCGATGGAAGCAAGACGTCGGGTGAAGGAGCAGCAGAAACGCATTGGCGCAGCCGAGTTTCGCAACACGCATTTCAGCTATGTCATGGGTGCTGAGGGGATTGAAAAATTCGTATCGACCCCGGAATTGCAAAGTGAGAATAGCATCGGCAGCGACCCGCTTGAGCCGGGTCAGATATGGAGTGTTAGTCGGGGAGATGGTAACGAGCATCCGGGGCTTTATTGTATTGAAATCAATGAAGGGCCTGGCTCCGGGGTCAAGATTCTCAATAAGCCCGTGCCCCCGGCCTTCAGGGAAAGCATGGGATATGCCGAACAGAACCTTTACGCCCGATCCACTCGGTTGGTCGGAGACAAAGATCCCCGGCATCATGAGTTCACCGTTCAACTTCGTGCTTTCGATGCTTCTAAATCCGGGGCCAAACTTGGCATGGCAGCCCTGCTGGCTTTGTGTACCGCTCTGCTCAAGAAAAGTGAAGTGGACCCCATTGCAAGGACAGCTTTCCGGGTGATTTAAGATGTGTTCCTCCTGTTGTTTTTTATCGCAATTCTGTCCTGAAACCTGTTGGTTCTTGTATCTTCGCATCACCCTTACACAGTAGGGGAAGATGCGCGGAGCCG
>CAYOUW010000063.1:0-12120 GCA_964407235.1 uncultured Zetaproteobacteria bacterium
CCCACAACCACCGGCACCACAAGCCGGGGCTCTACCATTGAGCTACATCCACCATATCAACTGACGCGCCATTTCAGACGGATCCGGGCGCCGAGCGGAGGAGATTAGTTTGCCATCGCGATGATGTCTATAATGACTGAGTACAAATCATCGGGTTTGATTGACTTGATGACAAATCGTGATGATTGATTCGGGCCGCTGGCCCTCAGGGCTTCGCCCCGCCCTTGCGGGCGTCCGCAATACTTTTTGAAAGACGCGGATCCTGGGGACGGGCATGCGAGTCAACGAAGGCGGCAATGTCCCACGCTTCCCCCGGGTTCAAACTGCCTCCTGCGCCGTAAGGCATGTTTGCCTTGATGAATGCGGCGGCCTTGCCCACGCGATGCATGCCTGCCCCCTCATTAAAGGAATGTAACCCCCAAAGTGGTGGAAAAAGCATTTTTCCGGCGTTCACTCTCCCCTGTCCATCCATGCCATGACACATGGCACAGCGCAAGGCGTAAAGCTCCTCTCCATGTATTTTGTCGGGTGCGTGCGCTGGTTTCCCGATGGCCGGAAATCCATGTGCTGGCAGTTGGACGCCCGTGGGAAGTCCCGTCGCCAGCCAACGGATATAAGCAATCAGGTTGACCATGACGGGACTGGCCGCGGGTGGCGGAGTTCCATTCTGACTGTAGCGGAAGCAACCCTGTATGCGCATGACCAGCGTATTCACACGATGATTCTTGCTGCGATACAAAGGGTAGCGGACCGCTGCCGCCCACATGGGCGCGGCTATGGCCAGCCTGCCACGATCCAGATGACAATGGACGCAGCTTAACCTGTTTTCCCGACCGACGTATTTTTTTGCGTATATCGTGGTGCCCATAAAAATACGCTTTCCCTGACGCACGGCCGCGGCAAGTTGCGATGGTGGCGGTAGCGCAGTTTCAGGCGGTGGTATAAACGTATCCGGGGAATGAACGACGGAGGAGAGCCGGGCGGAACGTGAACCGGGAGTCCAGCGCACGGGGCTTCCGTCCAATAAGGCCATGGTATGGGCGAGAGCCCTGATTTCTTTCCTGGAAAGCCCTCCGGCGATACGCGCCATGATAAGGGTCGGGGTAGATTGGGCCTGTCGTTCAGTCTGGAACCATCTTAACCGTGCCGCAAGATAGGTTTCCTGTTGCCCGGCCAGAGCAGGAATATTTAATCCATCACCCATCAGAGCTGCGTCATGGCAGTCAATGCAGGCGGGGATGCCACGCGACCAGTCACCGATGACCATCAACCGCCGAACAGGCATATTGGCGATCGCGGCGTGGGCGGATACACGGGTATGGGGCCGAAGCGAAGCAATCCAGACGGCAAGTTTCCGCATGGTTTGAGGGCTCATTTTTCCTGCGATGGCGTGCATGACGCCCCCCGGGCGTCGGCCTGCGGCAAAGGCATGCAATTGGCGGTCGATGTAGTTTCGTCCCAGTCCGGCAAGGCGCGGCCCCATGCCTCCCTGAGCCTTCGCGCCATGACAGCTTACGCAGGCGGGCAGGCCGGGCAAGCCATGCTGGAAGATAGCAGCACCCTGTTCAGGCATCGTTATTTCTTTTGCATGGACGACAACGCCCATACCCGTCAGAGTGGCAAGTATGGTGATCGCCATCCGTATTCGCCCTGTAATCCGTTTCATCGTTTCATCTTCAGAAAGCCGTAATGGCGGTAAATGGCCTGCCCTTCGGAGCTGGTAAGAAACCGAAGAAACGCTCTGGCCGCAACAGGGTGAGGCGCATTACGCATCAGCCCCGCGGCGTAGGTGACTTCATGGTTTTGCGCCTCCTGCAATGTTACCATGGCTATCGGATGGTCGGGAATATGACTCTGGAACAATGCCTCGGTCGACCAGACAGCGCCTGCGTCACATTGTTTCCGCATAATAGCCAATGGCGTTTGACGATGGTGGATTCGGGTCAGATGCGTTGTCCCCTGGCTGACCTTTGTATGGTA
Organism: uncultured Zetaproteobacteria bacterium; assembly: GCA_964407235.1. Lineage (GTDB taxonomy): Bacteria > Pseudomonadota > Zetaproteobacteria > Mariprofundales > Mariprofundaceae > JAUZQZ01. The sequence continues at coordinate 1,981 of CAYOUW010000063.1, forward strand.
GATCATGCGCTCCAGGGCGGCTCCTCCCGTATGCAGGAGTGCAGGGATAATGGCATGTCTGGCGATGCCTTCCGTTTTCGGGTTGGGCATACACAACCGCAAGCCTGGTCTTGCAAGATCCTTCCAACTGGTAAGATGAAAGGGGTTGCCACGGTATACCATGATTGCCAGATGATTTCGGGCATAATCCCTTGTCGCCGAGAACCAGCCGCGCTTCTCCAATGCCCGGATGCGACCACGTCCGGCGGCAAAAATATCCGGTTGCAGTGATATTCGCATATTTCCCATCACGAGCCCACCCTGCCTGACTTGGCGGACCAGGATGCCGGGCGGCAATGTTTCAGCGAAAATACGCTGATATTCAGGATGAGATTTCTTGAACGCAGTCAGTAGCGCATTGACCACCATGTACTGGTTGCCAGCGAAAAAAACTGTCAGATCAGGGCGGTTGACGTCACCATAAAAGTCGGATGCGTTATCCACGCCGGGTACGGTAAAAGGCGTGCCGCTCAGGGTCGATTGACTCCAGGGAGGGTCAAATGTATCGGCATGGACGGATGACCCTGCGAAGCCTGTGATCAGACAGGCCAGCACAATGGCGGCAAAAAGCTTACGACCTGCTCGCGGGCCGGATGGCAGACTGATACGCTTCGATGCCATCGAAGCGCACCGCCGTTCATTGTTTGACATAAGCATAGCCCTGATTGCCATAGATGATGAGCGTCGAGAGCGCCGATAATGTGGGCTTGACATACGGATTGGCCCAGGCAAGCGGATAGTGATTATCAAGCATGGCTTGACCGCACACTTCAACCCTTACGCCTATTTTCTGCAATGCCCTGAACAGGGCGATATTCGGATTATTCGTGCCGAACATCGCTTTGTAATGTTTATTGTCCAGTACGGACGAGGTCGCTTTCCCATGCAGAATCGCTACGATATGCAGATGGGAGAGTGGCACGCCTGCGAGGACCATAATATTGACGGCCCTGGCGACATGGAGCACGCCCGGATTGATTTGAGACCGATTTTTCCGCCCTTTCGTCACATCAAAAATAACCTTGTATGTCTTGCTCGGGTCGGGTTGTTCCGCCGCATGCATGAGCGGGTATACACCGCCAAAACCCTTGATGGCCGGAAAGACAAGTCCGTCGGCCATGGCCACATGTGGTGCGGCGACAAAGATTAAAGCTGCGGCAATTAAACGCAGTTTGTGAATATTCATGATGATGCTCCTTTTATTTTGGCCGGAACGCTGCATAAACAGTCCGGACCGGCAGGCGTCGAAGCGCCGCGGCAAATAGTGCCCGTTTTCTTTATATGTTAAAATTACTTGTTTTATATAGGAGTTATGCCTTAAAGTTATAGCATGAATCTGAAACACCTCGCCGTCTTTCATGCTGTCGCCAGAGCGGGTAGCATCAATCAGGCATCGAAGGATGTTCATGTAACGCAGCCAGCGATCTCCAGGCAGGTTCATTTATTGGAGGACGCCCTCGGGGTGACGCTGTTTGACCGCTTGCCCCGCGGCGTTCGACTCACCGAGGCAGGACGCGCGCTGGAGAATGATGCGCAGCGCATCTTCGCTCTTGCCAGGCAAGCTGAATTCTCTATGCAGGAAATACGTTCGCTTGCATCCGGACGTCTGACACTGGGCGCGAGTACGACCATCGGTAATTATTTACTCCCCCCCGTGCTGGCGCGTTTTCATGCGGAGCACCCCGGCATTGATGTTCATCTCGCCATTGGTAATACGGATTTTATCCAGCACCTGCTATTGGAAGATCGTATTGGTATTGGGTTCACCGAAGGATTTGTCGAGCATGTGGAGTTAAAATCCGGGGTATTCATGCGAGATAGATTGTTCATCATCGCCCCGCCGGATCATCCTTTGGCGGAAAAGAATACGGTGAGTGTCAACGACTTGTCTTCATGTCCATTCATCCTGCGGGAGGAAGGATCGGGAACACGTGCGGTGCTGGAACGCTACATGGCGCGCCATGGTATGGTTCTGAATCATCACATCACGCTTGGCAGCACGGATGCGATTAAATCCGCGGTCCGCGCTGGCGCAGGTATTGCTGCGGTCTCGCGGCTGGCCGTTCAGGCAGAACTGGATCTGGGATTACTCACACGGATTGATGTGGTGGATATGTGTTTGTACCGATCTTTACATTCGGTGCATTATTGCGACCGTCGTGATAGTCCGGCGACGCGCTCATTCGTCCGCATGTTGTCGGAATCAACACAGGTCGCCTGAAAAACGACTCACGCCATCCGCGCCTTTTGTGCCCCACCACGATCAGCCGCAGCTTCACTCGAACGGCCCCCTACCCTGCTTCTCCATGCCGTTCCGGCGCAGCCCACAACCGCTCAAGCTGGAATGTCTTCCGCACCTCGGGCAAAAACAGATGCACCACCAAATCACCAAGATCAATCAGCAGCCATTCCGCCGCTTCCAGCCCTTCGATACGAGTGGACATACCGTGCCGGTGCGACGTTTCCACCACCGCCTGCGCCATCGCCTTCAACTGCCGGCCATTACGTCCCGACGCCAGCACAAAACAATCGGTGATTGCGCTGCGTCCACGCACATTGATCACCAGTGGATCCATGCCTTTCTTGTCTTCAATCGCTTGCACCACGTCCCGGGTCAATCGTTCAGTCATTGATTCCACGCTCACTCCTTTTTTTCCTGAGATGCATAAGCTCGCTCAATCTCTTCACGTACGCATTCGGGAACTATCCCCGCAAGCGATTGTCCCACTTCCGCCTGTCGGCGCACGGTTGTCGCCGATATATCCGGCAACGCATGCCCGACGTACAACAATCGGCCGTGACCCGCCTCTTCTTTCCATGACGCAAGATCAGTTTCCTTCCACTCCTTCCAGCGGCCGCGAGGACGCCCCGCGCGGTCAAATACAGCCACATCACACAGCAACAGATGTTCCGGATATTTCATCCATTGGCGCATGCCTGCAAATGCATCCGCACCCAACAACAAAACCGGATAACAATCGGGAAACTGATACCGGATATAGTAAAGCGTATCAATGGTTGAAACCGGCTTATTATCACGAATTTCCCAATCCTGAACGCGAACCCGCGGCAACCCTGAAAAAACTCGTTGCAGCCAATGGAAACGAACTTCGGGGCTTGCATGCCCCGACAACTGACGATGGACGGGATTTCCGGCGGGGATGACCCATATTTCAGGCAAATTCAGGGCTGTCAGCGCAGTTTCAATCAACGCCACATGGCCAACATGCGGCGGGTCAAAACTACCTCCGAATACACCAACATAATGTGAGCCTATTCCCGCACCTCTCCGTGCCCCAGCACGATCCATTTCTGCGTCGTCAACCCTTCCAGACCGACCGGCCCGCGCGCATGCAGGCGATCGGTGGAAATGCCGATTTCCGCGCCTAAACCATATTCAAAACCATCCGCGAAGCGCGTGCTGGCATTCCACATCACGGATGACGAGTCCACCTCGCGCAGGAAACGTTGCCCGGCGCTGTAAGCCTCCGTCACGATACTATCCGTGTGGCCTGAAGCATATTGTTCAATATGAGCTATCGCGGCGTCCATGTCCGGCACGATCCGAATGGATAGCACCGGCGCCAGGTACTCCATCGCCCAATCCTCATCGCTGGCCTCTTTAACACCCTCTGCCAACCTCCGCGTTTGCCTGCAACCCCTGACCTCCACGCCCTTTTCGCACAGGGCCGCCACGGCATCGGGTACAAAGACCGCGGCAACCGTCTGATGAACCAGCAGGGTCTCCATGGCGTTGCACACGCCAGTCCGCTGCGTTTTGGCATTGAGGACAATCGCCAATGCCATTTCCAGGTCAGCCGCGGCATCCACATACACATGGCAGATACCATCCAGGTGTTTAATCACAGGCACGCGCGCTTCCGCCATAATCCGTTCAATCAGGGATCGCCCGCCGCGCGGAATAATCACATCCACGAAAGCATCCGCCCGGATCATTTCGCCGACGAGATCCCGATCCGTGGTGTCCACCAATTGAATCGCATTCCGGGGCAATCCGTCATCCGCCAGAGCACGCCGCATGCATCCGGCAATGATCCGGTTGGAATGAATCGCTTCGGATCCTCCGCGGAGAATCACTGCATTACCCGACTTCAGGCACAGCCCCGCCGCGTCGGCGGTTACATTGGGGCGGGATTCGTAAATGATGCCAATGACGCCCAAAGGCACACGCATGCGCCCCACCTGAATACCCGAAGGACGATACACGAGATTACTGATTGCACCTACAGGATCGGGCAAGGTTGCGACCTGCTCCAGCCCTTCTGCCATGGCTTCCACACGCTCCGGGGTCAGTAATAACCGCTCCAGCAACGAATCGTCAATGCCATTTTTTCCGGCTGCCCGCATGTCCGTGACATTCGCCGAAATAATTGCTTCGTGCTCGCGCCGCAACACGCAAGCCGCACGCTTGAGCGCATCATTCCTGGCATGCGTTCCAATCGTGCGCATCCGGGCAGAGGCTTCCCTGGCATGCCTGCCCAGCACCTGCATCACGGATTTCACATCTTTTCCCATGTCTATACTCCTTTTCCCAGCCACTCATGACTTTTGCAAGCGGCTCACCAATACCAGATTATCCCGGTGCACCACGGAAGAAAAATCGCGGAATCCCAGCACCGCCTCAATGCGATCACGGGCGATACCAACCATTTTGCGCATTTCATCAGCGTGATAGTTACACAAACCGCGTGCAATCACACCGGACTCTCCGGCAATCTCCACGCATTCTCCCTTATCGAACATTCCTTCGACTCCGGTCACACCCACCGGCAACAAACTGGCGCCCCGCTCAACAATGGCGCGCTCCGCTCCTGTATCAACGATAATCCTGCCGCTCACCGGCAGCACTTCCGCAATCCAGTGCTGCCGCCGCGACTGCCTGTCGGAACCGCAGGCAAACAGCGTGCCCACGTCCTCGCCTCGCAGCAAAGCTGAAAGCCGTCCCTCTTCGTGACCGCTGATAATCGCTGCCGCCACGCCGCCGCGCGTGGCAATCTGCGCCGCCTTGAGTTTACTGGCCATACCACCGGTGCCAAAACCGCTGCCTGTTCCACCGGCCATGTCCATGATTTCAGACGTTACCGTATCAACCTTACCAATACGCCCGGCATCGGCATTAACAGAAGGATCGGCGGAAAACAACGCTTCCACATCCGTCATGATAACCAGTAAATCGGCATCAATCAGCAAACCGGCCAACGCGCCGAGATTGTCGTTGTCGCCGAACTTGATTTCGCGTACCACAACCGTGTCATTCTCGTTCACAACAGGAATGACGCCGGCGGAAAACAGGGTTTCACTGGTATTGCTGGCATTGAGATAGCGACGTCGGTTACGTAAATCATCCCGGGTGATCAGCATTTGCGCCACGCCAATGCCGTGCCGGGTAAAGGCCTGTTTCCAGGCATGCATCAGCACCGGTTGGCCAATGGCGGCGGCAGCCTGCTTCTCATGCACGGATAGTGCGCGCCCCACCCAGCCCAGATGCAAGCAACCCAGAGCTACCGCTCCTGAAGATACAATCACGATCCCCATGCCCCGGGCGTGGAGTGCCGAAATTTCGTCCGAAAAGCGCTCGACCCGCTCCTGTTGAACCCCCGTATGGGTTTCCGCCAGCAACGAACTGCCAATCTTGACCACCAGACGATGGACATGCGGAAGATCATCACGGCTTCGAATCATGGCGCGATCCTCCGTAGGGTTTCGACCTGTTCCGATACCGCCCGCAGCAGCGCCGGGATACCTTCACCCGTCACCGCCGAAACGAAATGTACCGCAAATGCCACCTGATCAACCTGCCTTCGGACATCTTCCCGCATATCGGATGTCAGAGCATCCATCTTGTTCACCACCAGCACCCTTGGTTTATGCCACACCGTATCGCCATAGCCCTTCAACTCCGCTTCAACTTCGAGCATTTGAGCGCCAATATCAGCCTCAAGGCTGGCCGCATCCACCAGATGCAACAACAGTTTGGTCCGTTCCACGTGCCGCAGGAACTGCATGCCAAGTCCCTTGCCTTCATGCGCCCCTTCAATCAGTCCCGGAATGTCAGCGACTACAAACCCATCTGCTTCATCCATAAAAACCTCACCAAGCACAGGCTTCAATGTGGTAAACGGATAGTCCGCTACTTTAGGCCGGGCATTGGAAATCACGGACAGCAGGGTAGATTTTCCCGCATTGGGCAAGCCTACGAGACCGACATCCGCCATGACCTTCAATTCGAGCATTCGCCTTCCTTCCTCACCCGCTTCGCCCGGCTGAGCGTAGCGAGGCGCCCGATTGGTACTGCTCTTGAAATTGGCATTGCCAAGACCGCCCTGACCGCCGCGAGCCAGCACATATTGCGCTCCCGCGCAATCAAGGTCCGTCAGCAAATCTCCGGCCTCATCCCGCACCAGCGTCCCTATCGGAACTTCAATGACAATATCCGCGCCATTCTTTCCATGTCGGTCCGATCCTCTGCCCGGCTGTCCGTTTTTAGCATAAAGGTGTTTTTTGAGATACAATTCCTGGAGCGTATTCCTGCTCGTGCTGGCCACCAGCATGACATGTCCGCCACGTCCGCCATTGCCTCCGTCCGGCCCTCCTTTCGGGATATATTTCTCCCGCCGGAACGAGACGCATCCCGCGCCGCCGTTGCCTGCGCGCACATCTATGGTGACTTCATCAATAAATCGCATGCTGGAACGCTAACCGAAAAACAAAAAGGGCGCGATTACTCGCACCCCGGGAGATACAGCCGACAGTGTCTCAGTCAACAATGCGCACGGTGGTGCGTCCGGCTTTTTTGAAATACTCCACCTGACCATCAATCAGGGCGAACAGGGTATAATCCTTACCACATCCCACATTGTCTCCCGGACGAATCCTGGTGCCTCGCTGACGGACAAGGATATTTCCGGAACGAACAACCTCGCCACCATAACGCTTGACGCCCAGTCGCTTGGAATTGGAATCGCGCCCGTTCCGGGATGAGCCACCTGCTTTTTTATGTGCCATGGGTTACTCCTCGTCCTTGCTCTTTGCCGCAGATTCTTTCGCGGCGCTGACCGCCGTTTTTTTGGCAACGGGTTCAGCTTCGGCCAACCCGGCCTCCGCGACCTTTTCCGGCGCCGCTTCGGCCGCACCGATTCCGGTAATACGCACCGAGGTATATGCCTGGCGGTGCCCTTGCGTTCGCTGCGAATGTTTGCGGCGGCGCTTCTTGAAGATTTCAATCTTCTTGCCCAGACCATGCGCAACGACTTCCGCCGCCACGCTCTCCCTGGCGGCATCCGCCCCCGCCCTGGTGGTGGCGCCTTCGCCAACCAGCAGAACGTTATCGAAACTGACCTTTTTGCCCGCTTCGGTCTTCAGCCTGGCCACACGCAACACATCGCCTTCCCGAACGCGGTACTGTTTGCCGCCCGTTTGAATCACTGCATACATATCTGACTCCGATTCTATATGATGAAGTCGTAAAAAAGCCATCCATGGCCTTTTTACTCCACGGAAAGCAAAAAGTGTGATTTTCACTTTCCTTACAAATCAACAACTTGCGTTGCAAGCCCTTGATTTGCGCGCCCATCCACGGGCGCTCTGATGACTTCTTACGAAGTCATCATGCCTGAGCTTTCGCCGGTTTCTTGCCATACTTGCGGTAGAAACGTTCCACCCGGCCTTCGGTATCCACAATCTTCTGCTTGCCGGTATAGAACGGATGACAGGCCGAACAGATTTCGATATGGATATCGCCCCTGGTTGATCGCGTCTCAAATGTATTGCCGCACGAGCATGTTACCTTGGCGGTCTTGTATTCCGGATGAATGCCAGCTTTCACGTTATTACTCCCGTTAAATCTCGAAAGGGCGCGATTTATACTCAGATGCCACCCGGTTGGCAAGAACTTCTTTGAACCCGGAAACGCGACATCATGGCAGATGCCATACCTCATATAAAACTGCTTGCATCCCGCAACCTTTGACAGAATAATCCGCCCTCTCTTGCAGGCGCCCTGTATGGCCAGGTAGCTCAGTCGGTAGAGCAGAGGACTGAAAATCCTCGTGTCGACAGTTCGATTCTGTCCCTGGCCACCATCTTTAGCAACGGTTTGCGGATAATCGTGATTCGCAGGTGGTTTTAGTTCGAGCCTGCAAAATTGTCCCGCACACGGCTTTCCGATGTTCTTCACACTAGGGCATGCGCCCTATTCCGGACCATAACGTTCCCATATCCATTGCTGAATGAAATAGCGCAAAAGTCCGGCATAACTTACAAGCGCGTATTTTGCGCCGTCTGAATGTTATGGATGCTGCCCTTTGGAGAAGGCCTGTATGCCATGCCCGTCAGTGCATTATCACTGTCCGCCGCGAACAAGACGAACGTAGTGGCTGCCGGCCTTATCGTAGGGGTTGGCGTAGCCGCCACCAAAACCGACCACCCACGCTTGGCCCGCAATGCCGAAGGGAGACGCCGACCACCAATAGGAACCCGATATTCCTGGCGTGGCGGGAAATATCGTGGCATTGATCGAAGGTCCTGTACATTGCCTCTCCACAATTGATGCCAGCTCCTTGAGGTTTGGAACTCGCCAATCGGTATTGCCGGCAAAGCTTGCATTGGCGCCTTGAGTTAACGCTAATTCCCAGTTAAACGTGGTAGCGCTCCCTGTGCAGGCGCTGCTACCCCAGGTCTGCCCCTCGGAGCAGCGTTTCCACGTCAATTTTGTTTTTTTACTGGTTACCGTGCCATCGCCGTTATCCACGAAGTCCGCTGTGGGCGTATTGGGGGCGATAGTCGTTAGACAAGTTTGAGTTGCCGCGAATGCTTGCCCGCTCCACATCAGCATACACCATACCGTTACGACAAGTTTCTTCATCTTTTCCTCCGCTCTCTTTTATTCATGTCAGCGAGTTCGGCATGGGCGGGTATCCGTCAGAGACCCGTTGTCCGTTCATGCATGCTCCCTTTATCATGCACTGTCCGGGCAACCGAACGACAAATCTTCATTGCCTGCCTGCGCAAATCACTGTCCGCCGCGAACAAGACGAACAGGGCCGCTACCGTTCTTGTTGGCGGCGCCATCGTCGCCAACGCCGAAGTCGATACGCCACGCGAAAGTATTCTTACCGGCATACGGGGAGGCCGACCAATACCAGTACCCATACCCGCTGCCTTTTGCGTTTGGAAAGTAACCTGCGTCAATGGCGGAACCGGAATTGTAATTGGCGATGCTGTAATCCACAATCGAACGCAATTCTTCTCTCCCGGGCAAGCGCCAATCCGTATAACCGCATAACGATGTTGCATTAACTGCCGCGACATATTTCTCGGTATCGCAGTTCGTCGTATCCACGCATACGCCGGCATCGGGAATTCCCGGCGTACCGCCATTATTGATGCCGGTCGAGTTGTACCAGGTATATGTCCAGTCCGCATCACGCAAGCCGCCCGCACCTGCCGTGGTTTTTACTTCCCAGATGAGGCCGGTGGTTGAATCCTGTACGCAACTCCAGGGCGTAGTCCCGTAAACAGATGCCTGATTGGCAAGGAGTACGCCTTTTGCATCCAGCTTGGTGAATGCAAAACCGAATTCACCATTGGCGTTGCTATTGAAAGCCGGATTGGCATCACGTCCGACATCGGCATCCTGGACAGGGAATAATGGTTGGGTAACGGTAAGGCCGTTGATCGTGGTATCCCCCCACAGCGTGATACCCGTATCATTCAGGCCATAGGCATCATCATTAAGAATCGTACCTGTGGCGCTGGCGGTAGCAATCGTGGCATTGACCGGATTACTCAAAATAAGGGTAAAGGTTTCATTCGGCTCAGGCGTGGTATCCGCATTGATCAATACGGTAATTGTACCCGTCGTATTTCCCGCCGCGATCATCAGGCAGGCATTGGTGGATGTATAATCACCGGGCGAAACCGCGGTGCCGTCGGAGGTAGCATAATCGACCGTGACATTCTTGGAAGAAGCTGAACTTAACGTCACTGTAAAATTAAGATTGGTGATCCCAAAATTACTGCCTTCCGCTACAGCGGCGCTGGCAATAGACAGTGTGGGTAGCGTTGTTTGAGCGCCTCCAC
>CAYOUW010000064.1:0-11977 GCA_964407235.1 uncultured Zetaproteobacteria bacterium
CTTTCTCCGCCGCGACCAATGGAATGATGAGCAGCGCGCATGGTTGAAGCGGCATATGCGGCATCACCTGATGCCGGTGATTAGCCCTTTGGGCATTGATCCGGCGCATCCTTTCCCGAAAATCGCCAACAAATATCTACATTTTATCGTCTCGCTGGAAGGCAAGGATGCCTTTGGCCGCGAGCATCGCATGGCCATCGTGCCTGCTCCCAGGTGGCTGCCGCGTACCGTGCTGGGGCGATTTCCGGAGCATGCCCACATTTTCTATTTCGGGTATGGCGGTAGCTCCGAGGTGTTTTGCTCCAGCGCCGACTGGCTGGTGCGCAATCTGCACAAACGGGTGGAAACCGTATTTCCGGTTACCGCATACCGTCTGAAACAGCGGGTCATTCGTGAAGGCCTGCGTTATACCTGAAGGACAATGCATCCGCCTGGTGAAGAGATCACTGATGATCCCTGGTATTACAACGCCTCCCTTGCAAATCGGCCATCCTCCATATGGCGGTATAGCGTGATGCTTACAATGAGAGGTGCATGATGGAAGAGGCCCGGGACATCGTGATTGATTCACCAGAGGCCTACATCAATCGTGAATTAAGCTGGCTTCACTTTGCCAGCCGGGTGCTTGAGCTTGCGGAAGATCAGGCGGCGCCTCTTCTGGAGCGGGTCAAGTTTGCCGGGATTATGGGCATGATCTATGACGAGTTTGCGATGAACCGTATTGGGGGGCTTCGCCACCGGATTGAGAAAGGGAACAACCGTCTGTCGCCGGATGGCCGCACGCCGCGGGATGAGCTGCAACTGTGCAGGCAGGAACTTCAACGGCAGACATCAATGCTTTGTGAAGCCGTGGAGCGACGATTGCGTCCGGCTCTCGCCGAGGCGGGAATTCCGCTACTGGATTATGATCAGTTGGACGTTGCTCAACAGGCCAGCATGCGGCGATCTTTTCATGAGTCCGTTGAGCCGATCCTGACACCGCTTGCCGTGGACGCCGGCCATCCATTCCCGTTAATCAGCAATCTGGGTTTGAGTCTGGCTGTGCAACTTCACCGCGAGGGAATGAAGCGTCCCCGTTTTGTACGCATCAAGGTTCCGCCCAACCGGCCGCGTTGGACGCCTCTGCCCGGGGGCGGCTATGTGCCGCTGGAGCAGGTGATTGCAAACAATCTGGATCTGCTGTTTCCCGGTGGTTCGCACTGGGAATGCCACTTTTTCCGGTTGATCCGTGGCGCCAGGGATGACCCGTGGGATCGTTTGCCCGTGGAAGACCAGGAACTGGAACTTGCACCGGGCAGTTTGATCGGCATGGTAAGCGCTGAACTGACTGCGAGAAAGTTCGCCGGGGTAGTGCGGCTGGAGGTGAGCAATGGCATGCCTGAGACATTGCGCAACTGGATTGCCGCAGATGTTGGAGCGGATCCGGTGGATATCGTGACCATGGGAAGTCTGCTGGCCCTGACCGATCTGATCAACTTTCAACCCGAGGGCTATAATGAACTTCGCGATCCGCCGCACAAGCCGGTCACACACCCGCAACTTCGACATCTCGACCCCGCGGATACCGGCGCCATTTTCCGGCGAATCCGATCAGGTGACATCCTGATCCACCATCCTTACCAAAGCTACGATACTTCCATCCTCCGCTTTTTGGAAAGCGCGGCGCGTGATCCCTGTGTGCTGGCCATCAAGCTGACGATATACCGGACGAACCGACAATCGCCCATTATTCAGACCCTGATTGAGGCTGCCCGGCGGGGAAAGCAGGTCGCTGTATTGGTGGAGATTACGGCGAGATCCGACGAGGCGCCCAATATCGCCTGGGGCGAGCAACTGGAGAAAGCCGGTGCGCATGTGGTGTACGGTATGGAAAGGCTGAAAACCCATGTCAAATTGGGCTTGGTTGTCCGTGAAGAAGATGCGGGTATTCACCGCTATGTGCACGTTTCCACCGGGAATTATCACACAGGCACCGCCAGATTGTATGAAGACCTGAGCATCCTGAGTTGCAATCCGGATCTTGGCGCCGGCGTGGCGGCGGTATTCAACGAGTTGACGGATGCAATTTCCGCTCCGGGGTATGGGCCGCTGCTGGTTGCGCCCCATAATCTGAGAGCGCGACTCACTGATCTCATCCGGCGCGAGGCGGAACATTGCGGATCCGGGCGGCCTTCCGGCATCCGGGCCAAAATGAACCGGTTGCAGGATCCGCAAATCATCCGTGAACTCTACCTTGCGAACCAGGCAGGCGTGCCCGTCACGCTCAATGTGCGCGACCTTTGCTGTCTAAGGGCGGGCGTGCCGGGGCTGTCGCCAGCCATCCGGGTCTTTAGCACCCTGGGACGATTTCTTGAGCATGGGCGCATCTACCGTTTCGAGAACAGCGGTGATCCGGAGTATTTTATCGGCTCGGCGGACTGGATGGAGCGCAATCTTGATCACCGTGTGGAAACCATTATGCCCGTTACGGATCCTGCAATTTGCGCGGAACTTGAGCGTATCCTGAGCATATACGAGCATGACAATTGCACCGCCTGGGACATGCAGCCGGATGGCGCCTACCTACGGCGGCGGCATACGGATGCAGAGGAATGTCTGGCCGCCCAGGAGACATTTATTCGAATCGCCTCGGATAAGACGGTAACCATCCCTGTTCCACCTGGTGAAGCCGGCGGGAATCCGGCCGGAAAAAAGGAGGCAATATGAATATGAAAAAACTGTGTCTGGTACGCCATGCAAAGTCGAGCTGGAAGCATCCGGATCTGGATGACTTTGATCGTCCGCTGAATCGGCGCGGCATGCGGGATGCGCCGTCCATGGGGAAAGGCCTGGCGCGGAGGGGGACGAGACCGGACGCTCTGGTTAGCAGTCCCGCCAGGCGCGCCATGCAAACCGCTGTTGCATTGGCCGATGGCATGGGTATTCCATCAAATGAAATCAGGGAAGATGAACGGATTTATACCGCTTCCACCTCAACCCTGATCGCGATCATCCAGGGATGGGATGATACATGGGAGCGCGCGATGATGGTGGGTCACAGCCCCGCTATTGCTGATATAGCCGCGGTGTTGGCAGGTGAAGAGGTGAGTCATGTGCCAACCTGCACGGTGATGGAACTCGATCTGGATGTGGCAAGCTGGAGCGACGTTGCACCAGGTTGCGGCGCGCTGCGGATCAAGATCGTTCCAAAAGCGATGGCTTAATCAAAATCGGGGAGAGAATCGTATCATGAGTACGCGCAGCACCGTCAGAAATGAAATAACCCCGACGTTGATCATCACCTCCTGGATGGTGTAGTTCCGCAACCACAAACTCATGAGTTCACCGATCAGAACGACAAGGGCCGCATCCAGAATGAAGGTAATTCTTACCCGGCCAAGTTTAAGATAGGACTGAAGCGTTCGGATGAGTTCAAGGGCGGCGAGGATGATGACGACATCTTTAATCATGACTTCGGCGCCATGCATCCACGTTGTTGACAGCGCCGTATGGTAAAGCTCCTGAAGCAATGCGACCACGCCAGCGATAATCCATGCATAAACGGTTAACATCAGGAGGCTCACCAGAAGCTTTATCGCTTTGGAGTGCCATTCGGAATCCAGAAAAAATATTTTGTAAGCCGGAGGACTGCTGGCCGCCATATCGTTCATCGTTTCACCTTCCATTAAAATATGCGGGCTTACCGGGATCCCAACATTTAATCGAACTTCCTGTTCCTGTACCTGTCTGTCGGTAGTTCGCAAGGCAGGGTAGCGGCATATGATGACAGGATGATGTCAGATAGATGACACATTTTTCATCATTGACCGGTATTCTGATTGGATTTAGGAGTCGTACATAAATAACATGGCCTTTTATACGCTTGAATTTGCGTCAGATTGGTGTGGTGCGATTGAACAAAAATATGAGATGTGGTTGTTCCACATTGCTTTTTTTGTGATTGAGTAGCACGCCAAGATGTGGATGGAGAAAATCCATGTTATTTATTTACGACTCCTTAGCGCCGAAAGTCATTCACGACAACCCCCGATTGCAAAACTCCGGTATCGGCATACGCCCCGGGCGATTCATGAATAGTCCGGGATAGCAAACGGGGCCGCCATGCGACGGCCCCGTCTTCCGTGGACATCCTACATGGCCGGAAATTCCGGCGTCTTGAAGAAGGATGCGTATATTAACGATCCGGTATACAGGCAGATAAAAGCCACAACCAGAGAGAGTAGTTTATACATCTGAGCCTCCCGTACTTTTTGGTATTGAGTGGTCAAATCATCAAGGCGTTTTTAGTTTCTTCCTCCTTGAGGCTTTTGATCATCCCGTGGAGATCAAGAATAGCGGCGCATAATGACAGGATGATGTCAGATATGTGATATTTTCTTCATCATCGACCGATGTTCCGGCTGTAAAAAAGACTCCTGAAGGGGGCTTGTCGCGGGCAATCTCAAACCTTTCGGGTTGCCGTCAGACAATCTCCAGTTCGTGTCCGAAAACGGTTTCAAACCATGAGGTTTCTTTCTGCACAGCCCGGCGTTCGAGCAATAAATCACCCTTTCCCTCAACCTGAAGACGGCTGAGCTCATCGGCGCTCTGTTCCCGCAGCAAGTCAAGCAATACCCCGTCGGCCAGACCTACGGATGGAACCAGTAACGCCGCAGGATGCGCCAGTTTCATAATGGATTTTAATACGATCGTGGCCGGGATGATAACATCCGCCCGGTCCGGACGAAGATCAAGGCGGTGGATGCGATCTTCATAGTTGATGGATTCCAGGCGCTTGAGCAGCTTCTTGATGTCCTTGTAACTCAGTTGGCGGTTCGACTCGTTGCCGAGCAGTGGAACGCCCAGTTCACCCAACGCTTCAATGCTTCCGCCTGTGCCAATGCAAAGGTCGATATGCATCCCGTCCATTTGTTCGCGTATCTTCTGTTGCATGGAAGCAATGTATTCATCCATGATTTTAGGCTGTTCCATGTTACCGGACGTATTCCGAAAAAGCTCCAGCAGGCGTATGGTACCCATTCTGAAGCTCTCCAGAGCAACAATATCGCCTCGCTTCGCCAGGGTAATTTCAATGCTGCCGCCGCCGATATCAACCAGCAGCGTTTTCATCCTGTTCATCTCCGGAACGCGCTGGCGTACGGAAAGGTGGATCAGCCGTGCCTCCTCTTCGCCGGAGATTAGCTCGATTTCGATGTCCGTGCGACCCTTGATGCGGTGGATGAGTTCGCTGGCATTGGCGCTGTCACGCAGGGCGCTGGTTCCTACGGCGCGAATCGTGTGTATCGGGTGACGAACAATCATGGAACGAAAGGTTACGAACGCCTGCAATGCCTTTTCCATGGTTGATTCGGAAAGCTGGCCCCGGGTGAAGGCGTCATGCCCAAGGCGTACGGGTTCCCGATGATAATGGATGGTTTTTAAGCCGTCCTCCGTGTCTGGCCCGGCGATGTGCAGACGCATGGCATTGGAACCAATGTCGATGGCCGCGGCAAGGATTTTCCCGGAGGAAGGCGTGTCAGCCCGCATTATTCGTCGTCGTCTCCTTCCAGCAGCTCTCTGAGATGTTCCATGTCGATATGTCGTACTTCGTGGCCGATATCGGTATAAATCACCATTTCGGCAACATTGGTGATATGGTCGCCGATACGTTCCAGTATTTTGGCGACATTGATGAGCGCCATGCACCGGGTGATTTCGGTGGGCTTTTCCACCATGACCGTCAGCATCACACGCTGGGTATTGGCAAAGGCTTCGTTAATCAGGTGATCGCGTTCAATGATGGTTTGCGCTTGTGTTGCGCTGCGTTCCAGGTAAGCATTCCGGACATTCTTCAACTGATCGAGAATCAGATCCTGCATCACGGGAATCGAGGCCAGATTCGTTGACCTGGCGCCTTCGATATTCAATACGTTCTCCGCGATATTGGCGGCCATATCGCTCATACGTTCCAGATCGGTGACGATCTTGGTGGCAGCAAACACAAAACGCAGATCCGATGCGGCGGGCTGATGGTGTACGATGAGATTGCGGGCGGCTTCGTCGCTCTGAACTTCGAGAGCGTTGACGGCTTCATCATGCTTGATGACCGCCCGTGCCAATTCCACATCACCTTCAACCAGCGCCAGCAGCGCCTGTTTGATGTTTTTGCGTACAATCTTGAACATCGATTTAATTAGATTATTGAGATCGTTCAGCTCGATATCAAATCGTTTCAATGTATGTTTGGGCATACTGGTCTCCTCATCCGGCTTCGATTTTACTGGTCAGGGATTACCCGAACCGTCCGGTGATATAATCTTCGGTCTGTTGCCTGGCGGGAGCGGTAAACAGCGCATTGGTTTCACTGAACTCAATCAGTTTTCCCAGATAGAAGAATGCGGTGAAATCAGATACGCGCGCCGCCTGCTGCATGTTGTGAGTGACAATGACAATCGTAAATTTCTGTTTGAGTTCGTCGATCAGTTCCTCAATTTTGGATGTAGCAATGGGATCCAGCGCTGAACACGGTTCATCCATCAGGATGACTTCGGGTTCAATGGCCAGTGCGCGGGCGATACACAGGCGTTGTTGCTGACCACCGGAAAGCGCCGTGCCCGGCTGGTGCAGCATATCCTTGACCTCATCCCAGAGGGCACTGTCCTTCAACGCCTTCTCGACTCTTCCCTCCATTTCGCTTCTACTCATGCTGGCGTGCAATTTCAGGCCGTAAGCGATATTGTCCGATATCGACATAGGGAAAGGCGTGGGTTTCTGAAAGATCATGCCTACTTTATGTCTGAGTTCCAGCGCCGGTATTTTGGGATCGATGATATTGACGCCATCCATCAGGATTTCGCCTTCGGCCCGGTGCCCCTTGTAGAGATCGAACATACGGTTGTAGGTGCGGATATGGGTGGTTTTTCCGCAACCGGACGGCCCGATGAAAGCGGTCACCCTGTAACTGGCAATATCCAGCGTGTTGCCGAATAACACCTGCGTATTGCCATAGTAAAAATCAAGATTACGTACGGACAGTTTGATCTCATCGTTCCGGATTTTCTGATCCTGAATTGTATCATCCTGAACCGTCTTTCCTGGCGCGTCTTCGGGTGCGTTGCCGGGGATGGGGGGCGTGGACGCCGCATCCTGCCTTGTGGGAGTTTCCGGGGTCAATGCCTGCTCCTTTTGCGCAGCATAAACCGCGTGAAAATAGTGGTGACCAGCACGGCCATGGTAATCAGGAATGCCGCGCCCCATGCGAGATTTTGCCAATCGTTATAGGGACTCATGGCGTAGTTGAATAACGTAACCGTAAGATTCCCCATCGGTTCATTCATACTTTCCATCCAGTAGGGGCTATCCAGGGCCGTGAATAACAAAGGCGCGGTTTCGCCCGCCACGCGCGCGACGGCCAGCATAATGCCGGTCATCATGCCGGCGGCGGCGGCCCGGTAAATCACCTGCGGCATAATCTTCCAGTAGGGCGCGCCCAGCGCCAGGGCAGCCTCGCGCAACTCGTGCGGCACCAGCTTGAGCATTTCTTCCGTCGTGCGCGAAACGACCGGTAACATGATAATGGCCAATGACACGGCGCCCGCCCAGCCGGAAAAGTGGCCCATCGGTTTGACCATAACGAGATAGACAAATACGCCGATGACGATGGACGGAGCGGACACCAGAATGTCCGAGAAGAAGCGAACCACCTGCCCGATTTTTGATTCCCGGCCGAATTCGGACAGCCATGTGCCGGCCAGCACGCCGAAGGGTACGGCCATGATGGTCGCCGTCACGGTCATCAACAGGGTGCCAACGATATCGTTAGCGAGCCCTCCGCCTTTCATGCCGGGAGGGGCGGGAAGTTCGGTAAAGAAATCCCAGTTGATGGCGGAAATCCCCCGAATCGCGACATCGCCGAGAATCCATGTGAGCATGAGCAACCCGATCACCGCCGCCATGCCGGATACGGCGAGAACAATGCGATTGGTTAACATCCGCCGTTTCCGCCGTATCATTGTAACCACCCGCCTGCCCCGTCTTTTGCTCCATGGCGGCGTTGCTGCGATGCTCGAATCCTCACAATGCCCCATGGCTACATGTCATTGGCCGCCTCCCGGATTACTCTTGTTCAGCCATAATTGCGCCAGTCCGAGGATGATGAAGGTAATCAGAAACAGCACCAGCCCCAGTTCAACCAGCGACGAGAGATACACATCACTGTCCGCTTCGGTAAATTCATTGGCCAGCGTGGAGGCAATGGAGGTGCCGGGCGCAAACAGCGACCATGACAGGTGATAGGCATTCCCAATCACAAAGGTGATCGCCATGGTTTCTCCCAGCGCACGACCCATACCGAGAAAGACCGCGCCGGCAATGCCTTTCTTGCCGTACGGGATCATCACGTCACGCACTACCTCCCATGTGGTGCAGCCCATGCCATAGGCGGCTTCCTTGAGGTTTTGCGGCACCATCAGGAATACATCGCGCGTAACCGAAGCGGTAAAGGGAAGAATCATTAGCGCCAGCACCAGGCCGGCGGTGAGCATACCGATGCCCATGGGAGCGCCGGTGAAGAAGGGAAGGAATCCGAAATGGGCCGTGAGCCATGGCTGCACGTGATCGGCCATGATGGGCGAGAGTACGAAAAGCCCCCACATGCCATAGACGATGCTGGGAATAGCGGCGAGCAATTCGATGGCCACGCCAAACGGCGCTTTCATCCAGGAGGGCGCAAGTTCGGCGAGGAACAGCGCCACGCCGATGCTGACCGGCACCGCGATTAGCATGGCCAAAAAGGTGGAAATCAGCGTACCAGCAATTGGAATCAGCGCGCCAAAATCATCCTTGACCGGATTCCATGCACTGCTGGTGAGAAAGGCGAAGCCGAATTTATGGATGGATGGCAGGGATTCATGCCAGAGATTGGCCACAATGTCCACGAACAGCACCAGGATGCCGAGTGCAAAGACAAGGGTGATTCCCTTGAAGGCGGTATCGCCCCATGCTCTGTTTCTTGCCGTGTTCATGCTGTCGCGACACTCCCCATCGTCTGATGATCTTCTCGTGCAATACTTACCGCAAGTCTCTCATCGTGCAATAAAATTGCACGATTCCGTAAACAAAAGAGCCGGGGATGATCCCGGCCCTTTCCCTGTATTGTACGGTATCCATGGCGGATGCCGGGTCAATCATTTTTATTTACTTCCAGACGGGGTTCCCTGATCGATCTCGAAGCACCTTCTTCCAGGTATTTTCCACCATCTTCACCACCGCTTTCGGCATCGGCACATAGTCCAGCACTTCGGCGGCTTTGCCGCCATTCTTGTAGCTCCAGGCGAAGAACTTCAACACCTCCCTGGCCTGGGACGGGTTGGCCTGAATCCTGTACATCAGAATGAAGGAAGCGCCGGTGATCGGCCAGGAATTTGCACCCGGCTGATTGGTCAGCACCATGTAGTAGCCCTTGGCATGCGTCCAGTCGGCGCCCGCGGCGGCTGCCTGGAAGTTGGCGGACGTCGGCGCGACGAAGTTGCCATCGTGATTCCGCAACAGGACGGAAGCCATGTGATTCTGCAATGCATAGGCGTATTCGACATAGCCGATGGAACCAGCCACCTTGCTCACGAAAGCGGCCACGCCCTGATTGCCCTTGCCGCCCAGGCCGACAGGCCAGGAGACAGCCTTGGCGTTGCCCACCTTGTCAGCCCATTCGGGACTGATCCTGGTCAGATAGTTGGTAAAGATCCAGGTGGTTCCGGAACCGTCAGCACGGTGCACCACGCTGATGTCCTGATGCGGCAGGGAAAGACCGGCATTGTTGGACGTGATGCGCGCATCATCCCATTTGGTGATTTTCCCCAGGTAGATATCAGCCAGACTGGACGCGGTCAATTTCAACTGACCGGCCTTGATTCCGGCAATATGCACGACCGGCACCACGCCACCCATGATCATCGGGAATTGCATCAGGCCGAACTTGTCCAGTTCGGCGGGTTTCAGCGGCGCATCGGAAGCGCCGAAATCCACGGTTCTGGCCTTGATCTGCCTGATCCCGCCGCCGGAACCGATGGCTTGATAGTTCAGCTTCACGCCCGTGTCCTTATGGTAGGTATAGGCCCATTTGGAATAAACAGGGAAGGGGAAGGTCGCCCCCGCACCGTTCAGAGTGGTTGCCGCTCCGGCGGCAGGCGCGGCGCCCATGGCGCCAACCGCGATCAGTGCGACCGCGAAAATTATCCTTTTCATGGTGTTTCTCCTTTTCCTTTTTATGAAAATTATGCTTATATTAGCTTCGGGAAGAAGTAAACGGGAAGCATACGCTTCCCGTGTCCTGTCTAAAAATCTATCTGGGCTCGCATCTGGTATGCGTCCGGATTGAAGTTATTCAGCGCCATGAGCGGATGAGCCGCTCTCAGTGGTGAACGATCCACGGAGGCATGCACCCAGTTGAACGTGAAGCGCAAATGCGGACGCGGGTACCAGTTGACGCCGACGGTGACATCTTGCTCCTTACCGCCAGCAACGAGGGCGTCTTCCAGATCCAGTTGACTGAATCGGGCAGCCAGTTCCAGAGCACCCCAGCCATTCCCGCCGAACTGAAAATTATGGTTCGGATGAATACGCTCGAATACACCTTTTTTGACGCTGTAGGGACGTGATTCTCCGGTCACGAACCAACTGGCGTACACATAAAAGCCACTAAAGCTCGGGTTCGGATTACCGTCCTGCAAATAAACATTGGTACCGGCATATTCACCCTGTATGGAAAGTGGACCATAAACGGCGGCGCCTTCCAGGTCGTAGCTGATGAATTTACCCACATTGGGGATGTATCCCGTATCGACCAGGCGATAAGACGTCACATGGGATTCCGGTCGATCGTCGAATCTGACTTTCCTGTTGGAATCAGGTAACTGGTAGCTGATGGCGGCACCCAGATGAAGCACGCGCCCTCTCTCATGGAATGGGGCAACAGTCACACGTCCGGTCACATCGAGGTTGGAATCAACCCCTCTCGACGGGCCGCTCGCTTTGCCGCCGAACACTCCTGCATCGGCGCTCCAGAAATCACCATACCCATGAATGCCGGCTCCCATATGACGGCTTGGAGCAAAGGCGTCAGGCAGCGCCCGTTCCATGAAGGTGATGAACCTGGAGCTGGTCAGCTCTGTCAGACCGAAGGGTTCCTTGAACTGCCCCACTTTGAAGGTGGTATTCCTGAGTCCCTCGTATTTGATGTAGACGTCCTTGGCCGTAGCCTTGTTGCCGGCGAAGTCATACTGGGCCTTGAAATGCCAGTCGCCAAAGCTGCCCGCGGCGAACAGACGAGCGCGGCGGAACTCCTGGCCATCGGCCATGTCCAGCCCGGGATCATCCCTGTAGAACACGGCATCCGCTTGTATGCGACCGCCAACATACAGGTGTTTGTGCTTCGCTTTAGCCTCTGCCTTGGCCACCCTGGCTTCGCCCTGAGTTAACACGCCCTTGGCTTCCAGGATGTCCACCAGAGATGGTCCATCAGCGTTGGCGCTGCCAGAGAAGGCGGGAATCATCAGCAGAGCGGCAAGCCCCGTACCGACAAATCGCCATGGATTGAACTTCTTTTTTTGCATAGTAAAACTCCTTCCTCATTGGGATACGAGGGACAATATGCGGTAAATATGACAAGCGTATGACATCTATATGGTGTCACACACATGTCATATGGGCGACATTTCCACCCAAGATTCGGCCTTGACCTACGACGCATGCCGCAAGCCTTTGGCTCGTCTAGGCCTTCCATTATTTCCATGATATGCATGTAACCAGGCGATTTTAATATCTTTTTTCAAGAATCACAGATACATTTACCGGGAACATATCACATTTTCACGTCCAGCAGCTCCAATGCCTTTGTCTGTACCGCAGTGGGCTCAGTATTCCGATAAAAGCTTTCGGAGCCGGGTATCTTGAACTCAATGGTATTGCGGCACAGGCTCGACAGAGATTTTAGCAACGTCTG
>CAYOUW010000065.1:0-11608 GCA_964407235.1 uncultured Zetaproteobacteria bacterium
TCTCAAAGTGGGATTGCCGCTCATCCACCCAGAGTTTTGCAAGAGGCTCTGATAAAAATCAATGGAGTGATGAATGAAAATTGTGCATAAAACGGTGATGATTTCAGGTGCTGTAATAATGGCTGTAGGCGGACTTCTGGCATGGAACTCGCTGGCGGATCAGGCATCGGCGGCGACTAATTACAAACAGTTGCAGAAGTTTTCTCAGGTGATGGAAATTGTGCGCCGCTCCTATGTGAAAAAGGAGAGTGATGAAAAGCTTATTGACGGCGCGCTTTCCGGCATGCTTTCCAGCCTCGATCCGCATTCCGATTACATGAACAAAGAAATGTACAAACAGATGCAAGTGGATACCTCCGGGGTGTTCGGCGGATTGGGAATTGAAATTTCTCCTGCCGAAGGGGGTATCCGTATTGTAGCGCCCATTGAGGATACGCCCGCCTGGCGCGCCGGTGTCAAGGCAGGGGATATTATTATCAAGATTGATAGTCAGTTGGCGCGGAACATATCTTTACCCGAAGCAGTCAAGTTGATGCGTGGTAAGCCCGGCACTCCTATTGTACTCACGATCTTCAGGAAGGGCGAGCATGGGCTGCTGACATTCAAAATCGTACGCGCCGTTATCAAGGTCAAATCCGTCAAGGGGGATCTGATGGCGCCGGAATATGCGTATCTGCGGATTACCCAGTTTCAGGAGCGCACGGCGAAACTGTTAAAAGCCAAGGTGGCGGAACTGATGAAACGAGCGGGGGGTCATCTGGACGGCGCCGTGCTGGATCTGCGTAACAATCCTGGCGGGTTGCTGAATCAGGCTGTGGCGGTTTCCGACCTGCTCCTGGACAAGGGCGGCATTGTCAGCACCAAATCGAGAACAGGCCGCAACATGTCCTTCGCGGCCAAACCGGGAGATATACTGCAAGGGGTGCCGGTGACTGTATTAATCAATAATGGTTCAGCTTCAGCTTCGGAGATTGTGGCGGGCGCGTTACAGGACAATCACCGTGCTGTTTTGATGGGCACGCGGAGTTTCGGAAAAGGTTCGGTGCAGTCCGTCATTCCCTTGCCGGATGGTTCCGCCATTAAGCTGACGACCGCACTGTATTATACGCCCAGCGGGCGCTCCATTCAGGCAACCGGAATCAAGCCGGATGTGACGGTTAAGCAGGTGCATATCGCACAGGTTAAAACGGAAAACAAACAGAATTCCGTGTTTGAACGTAATCTGAAGGGACATTTAATGAACGGAAACGGGAAAAAGTCACGCAAGAAGGCATCGAAGCCGCATGGAGAGGTAAGCCATGCTATGCAGAAACGGCTGGAACAGGACAATGTATTACAGCGTGCGCTGGATATGCTTGAAGGCGTGCATGCGCTACATGCCGTTATTCATAGCTGATCCGCCGGTTTAACAGGGTTGGCCGCTAATCGCATGCCCCGGAATAGGCGTCTATCCTGGCTATATGCCGCCTTGCTTGTGCTGCTGACCGTTTTGGGGCTGGCGCTCTGGTGGGGTGCGGAACGTCCCGAACGGATGCAGGATGCCGTGGCATCCCTGCCGGAATCTTCACCCGTTATCCATGAAGATGTACAGCGTCTTCCCTCGCTGAAGGCGCTTGATGAGGAACAGAGAATTGAACAGCGGATGCATGCGCCCCATCAGGGCATGGCGCTGATTCTGGATGATGTGGGATATGATCTGACGGCGCTTAAGCGGGTCTTGAACCTGCCATATCCCGTGGCTATTTCCGTGATACCCAATGCCCCGCATGCTGTTCGTGCGGCCCGAATGGCGCATGCGGCGGGGCATATTGTAATGTTGCACCTGCCGATGGAGCCATCCGGTCCCAAATACAGCCATCAAATGGATGATGCCTTCTTACGGGTCGGGATGAACCGGAATGACGTGCGGCGGATGATGCTGGATGATCTGGCCCGCATACCCTATGTGGCGGGTGTGAATAACCATATGGGATCGCGTTTGACAACGCTGGAAGCGCCCATGCGCTGGGTCATGAATGTTTGTCGTGAGCGAGGCCTGTTTTTTGTGGACTCACGCACCAGCAAAGATTCGGTCGCGGCAAAACTGGCCAGAGAAGCTGGCGTGAGCTGGGGTGAACGGCGTGTGTTTCTGGATGACAGCCTGAAGATGAAAGATATGGAGGCGTCATGGCGGTTGGCCAAACGCAAGATGGCCCGTCACATTCCCGTGATTATGATTGCCCATCCGCATGAAGCCACGCTTAATTTTCTTGAAACACATGTAGGGAACTACGATGTGCATCGTATTCTTTCCTTGAGGCAGTTGCTGTTTGCCGGACATACTGCCCATGTCGCCGAAAACAGATCCCTGAATATGCACCAGTCCATGGGGAGTATTCATGCCGAAAACAACGCCAACTGAAACGACTTCCGTTATCAAGGAGCATGCACCCCGCAGGATTCAGCAATTGGCTGATGAAAATCATCAATTGCGCCAATATGTTGCCGAGGTTATGAACCGTTTGCGTGAAAATGAACACCTGTTCTCCCGCCTGTTTGAGCTTGAGGCGACGGTTCTGGCGGCATCTGATCCGGAAGACCTGTGCTTTGCCTTGTTGCGCGGGTTGCGCAGCAGCTTTGAGCTGGACATGGTTCGTTTCTGGTTTGATCGATCCAGCTTTATGGGTGGAAGGAAAATGGAGGGGATCTCCGAGCGCGATCTGATCTGGGTTGAAAAAGAGGAGATCACAAACATGGGACTCAATCGGCAACATGTGTGGCTGATGCGGTTGACTCCGGAAAAGGGATTTGACTGGCTGGAGGAACGCGATCATCACCTCGGATCCATCGCATTGCTGGTGTTGGGCAATCAGTTCCGTCCATTCGGCGTACTCGGGATGGGTTCCGTGGATACGGGCCGTTTTGGGCCCGGCCAGAGCGTGGATTTCCTGCAACATCTGGCGCAGGTTGTGGGCTTGAGCCTTGAAAATGCAGTGTCGCGTGAGCGCCTGGCCCGTTTGGCTATCACTGATTCACTGACAGGCAGTCATAACCGCCGTTTTCTTCAGCCGCATAGTCACCAACCGCTGTCAAGGTGGTTTGGGAAAGGTATTGATGTGGCTTGCCTGTATGTCGATGTGGATGCATTCAAAGCCATCAATGATCGCCATGGGCACGAAGCGGGCGATGATGTGTTGAGCGGGATCTCGGAAGCAATACGCGGAATTGTTCGCGTACAGGATCCGTTGGTTCGTATGGGGGGTGATGAATTTGCCCTGTTGCTGCCGGGATGCTCGCCGGAAAAGGCGGGAGGTATCGCTGAGAAAATTATTAAGGTATGCGGCCAGCTTAAATCGGGTGAAGATAACGTGAGTATCAGTATAGGACTGGCCCGTTCATCCGCGGAAAAGGATTTACGGGTGAAGGAACTGATCGCAATAGCGGATCAGGCCATGTATGTCGCCAAGGCTCTTGGTGGCGGGCGTCTTGAAGCGGTTGATTCCGGCAAGTGAATGCAACTTTCCAGAGCGATTGGTGAGTATCTCGGACAACTGAGGGATGTTCGGCTTGCTTCGTCCCATACCGTCGCGGCATACCGTCGTGATTTAAATCAATTTATGAAGTATTGCGGAGATATTCCATTGGCTGTTATCAGCCGCCGGAAGGCGCAGGACTGGTTGGTGGCTTCGCATGCCGCGGGGTTGGCCCCGGCCACTCTGGCGCGGCGCTTGTCCGCCCTGCGCGGTTTTCTGGGTACGGCAGTCCGGATGGGTTGGTGTTCAATGAATGCAGCGGATGGACTCGCGGCGCCCAAACAGTCCAAACGCCTGCCGCGTACGCTGCCTCCGGAACAGACGAGCTTGCTTTTACAGTCTACCGATGCAGCAAGCGAAAGCCGGGATTTGGCATTGCTTGCCGTGATGTATGGATGCGGTTTGCGCGTATCCGAGGCCGTTGGGCTGAATCTTGCGGATGTTGATATGGGTGAGGCGGAAATGTGCGTGCGTGGCAAGGGAGGTAAAGAACGGATTTTGCCCATACCGGATGGTGCGCACACGTTGCTCTCGGATTATCTTGGCCTGCGCCTGGCCCATGCGGATATTCGTCAGCAAGCATTATTCTTAAATCGACCGGGAGGCAGGCTTTCAACCCGTGGTGTTCAGCGGATGCTTAAAAAACGCGCTTTGGCTACGGGCGCGGACGTATCGGTTACGCCGCATCGCTTGCGCCATTCCTTTGCTACGCATTTACTGGTCGGAGGCGTGGATTTGCGCGCTATTCAAGAGCTGTTAGGGCACGCTTCTCTCTCGACCACCGAGCGCTACACGCATCTGGACATCGGTAAACTGGCCGATATTTACGATAAGGCGCACCCGCGAGCCAGAAAGTAGGCACGGCATGGGGTACTGTGAAAGGCGCACCCATCCCCGTTGAGTTTTATCAGTTTTTTTTCGGGATGCCGCGTCGCGCCAGATCGTCGGCGCGTTCATTCTCAGGGTGTCCGGCATGGCCCTTGATCCAGACCCATGTTACGCCGTGTCCATCGGCCAGTTGGTCCAGCGTTTTCCATAAATCCTGGTTTGCGACCGGTTTTTTACCGGCATTTTTCCACCCGTTCCTTTTCCAGCCGTGAATCCATTCGACCATGCCCTGAATCACATATTTGGAATCCGAATGAATAGTAATATGGCACTCTTTCCTGAGCGCTTTAAGCGCCTCGATGGCAGCCTGTAATTCCATACGCTGATTGGTGGTCGCAGGTTCCCCGCCATACAGTTCTTTTTCACGTTCGCCCATACGCAATAGTACGCCCCAGCCACCGGGACCGGGATTACCGGAGCAGGCGCCGTCGGTGAAGGCTTCAACTACGGGTTTTTCGTTCAGGTGCAATATTCTCGGGTTCATTCTGCTTTCTGTTCCAGATGCACGGTACGTGTCGGGAAAGCGAATTCCAGTTTTAGCGATTCCAGCAATTTCATGATCTGCATATTGACTTCCTGACGTACCTGGAGGTACTCCTCCCAGTGGGTGGTTCTGGTGAAATAGTAGAGAAAAATAGAGAGCGAGGAATCCTCAAAGGCATCGAACTTGACCAGATGAAAATCCTGGTCCACCCCGATGTGATCGGTAAGAAGGCCCTCGATTCCATCAATGGCGGCCTGTATCTGCTCCGGGCTGGAGTCGTAGGTCAGGCCGATGCGCATCTTCACCCGCCGTTTCGGGCGCGCGTCAATGTTATCAATAACCATATTGGCCATGGTGGAATTGGGTACGTTGACCAGCGTTTTGCCGAAGGTGCGGATGCGTGTCGAGCGGAAGCCCACTTCCTCGACGATACCCTCGAATGCGCCGGTTTTAACCCAGTCGCCAACGGCAAACGGCCGATCCACCAGAATCATGATGGATCCAAACACATTGGCAATGGTGTCCTTGGCTGCCATGGCGACGGCGATGCCGCCGATGCCGAGCGATGCAATAAGACCGGAAATGGAATAACCCATATTTTGAGCTACCACCAGCACCCCGGTAATAACGATAAATATTTTGATCGTCTTGGTTACAAAGGGGACAAGCTGATCGTCCAGTGAGGATTCGGTCTGTGCCGCACGAGCGGTGAAGTAGGCGGCCAGCCCGTCAAGCAGACGCCACAAAAACCATGCACCGATCAGGATGGATGTGATCCGGCCGAGTTGATCTACAGCGGTAACGATGGGAAAGACGGCGACCGGCGGGTTCAGTACATGCACCGCCGCCAGAATTCCGAGGATATAAATCAGTCCTCCGCCGGGTTTTTCCGCTGCTTCCAGGAGCAGGTTATCGAGTGGCGTATCGGTTCGGTCAGCCATCTTCTGCGCCAGCGTATGGAAGATACGCAGCGCCCAGCGCCGTCCGGCGATGACGATGAACAGAATCGCCATCGCAGCCACCCAGCGGGTGACGGCGATATCGAGCCAGGCCCATGTCTGGATTTGCCCCCATAGTGATGCCATGGTTTATCCCCTTTGTTGATTCACGTACATGTGTTCAACGTTCGCGCAGAAAATCTCTCTCAGGTCTGTAAAGTTGTACAGACCGGTTTCATGTCCGGAATCTGTGTTTTCGGGACTCGAATCATCAGGCGCCGCTGGAAACAGGGTGGATTGTCGGGGCCACATCGCGAGTTGATGCAGCAATGCCGGCCAGTTCTGTCCGGGTGTAATCACGCCGCCGCATACGGCGTGCGCAGCGCCAGTGACCTCCGCCAATGTGTTTGTTTTTCCGAGGATGGTCTGTCGGGCAAGAATGGCGAATGACACCGCTTCGACCGTCTGTGGCGGAATACCCGCGGCTTCCGTGGAGGCGACGCTTGCCGGAGCAAGATGTTCGGCAAGTTTACGCATTAAATACGGGTTGCGCGCGCCACCGCCGCAGACCAGCCATGTTCCTGGCGCGCCAGGTAGAAAACCGATAGCGGAAGCGATGCCATGGATGGTAAGCGCACAAGCTGTTGCAAGCCGGTCCGCATCGGTCAAATCCGGCCATGCAAGGATCCGGTCCGTGATTTTCCGTCCGAACTCTTCACGTCCCGTTGATTTCGGCGGACGCAGCTTCAGGAAAGGATGTTGCATCAATTGTTCCAGCAGCGCATGTGATACATGACCGTTTGCCGCCAGTTCGCCATCCGCGTCGTAAGCGCAACGCCCGTCAGTCAGCGTCAGCATCAGTTCGTCCATGATCATATTACCGGGGCCGGCATCAAACCCGATGGTTCTACCGCCTTCTCCCAGCCATGTAATGTTGGCAATACCCCCGATATTAACGATTGTGATATTCTGGTTGCCGGAGCCAAATATCCGGCGGTGGGCGAAGGGGACGAGCGGCGCGCCTTCTCCGCCTGCCGCCATATCACGGCTGCGGAAGTCGGAAACCGTAGTGATGCCGGTTTTCTCGGCAATGACGGCGGCGCTTCCGATTTGCAGCGTAAACGGACGTTTGGCGCGAGGCCGGTGGCGGATCGTCTGGCCGTGGCAACCGATGGCGGCAATGTCCTGTGTTTTCAGCCCTGCATATCCAATGGTTTGCAGCGCAGCATTGGCGAATGCCGATCCAAGCGCATGGTCGAGTTCACCCATGGCGTCAATTTCATTGATGCCTGGTTCAGATAGCCTGAGGATGGGTTCACGCAAATCTTCGGGCATGGGGTGCTCGGAAAAATACGCCAGTTGCGGCCTTTCATCCATGCGAACAATCGCAACATCAATGCCGTCAACGGATGTGCCGGACATCATACCGATGAACAATGGAGATCGATCAGGGTCGGAATTCGCGTTCAGGGCGCTGCCTCCGGTTTCTGACGCGCCTCATGCTCCCGTTGACTGATGTCGCGGAATGTCTGGCATGGTAGTAATAATCATATTTTCGCAGCAATGACTCGGTGAGCTTCCATGCTTCACTGTAAGAAAGACCACTGTTTTGGGGGAAGATGATTTTCACATACACGTCATGCGGGTGATGCTGGCGAGCATCACCTAATTGTTGATTCAGGCGCACCCGGCTGACCGTCGAGAAATCGGTCTGTCCCGGTATTTTCAATTCTGTCCGTACCTGTCCCTTCACCTTGCTTATCCGAACCGTGACCACGTATTTTCCTTTCGCGGTGCGGGCGGGACGAACCAATCGGTCGTACTTGAATTTTAGCGTTGTAAATTCACCCGTAAGCGAGGCCAGCCGCTGGCTTACCCTTGCCTCGTTTTCGCGCGTACGGGCCATGGTTTCGCGATTGCGGTTCAGCTCAGCCTCAAGTGCCGCATACCGCGCATCCCTCAATGCCAGTTGCTTCTGATCCGCGGCAAGGCGGGAGACCATGGCTTCCTTTTCCGACGTAACCTTTACCCGCGCGGCATTCGATGCGGCGAGCGCGGATGAAAGACGATCTCTTTCATCGCCCATGCTCATTAACTGCATCTGTAGCATGCCGAGATCACGTTCGGCGCGTTGCAGTCGTAATTGCAGGTTCACGCTCTTTGATGTGGCTTTACTCGCTTGTTTGCTTGCCGTCTGTTCGGCTGCCAGGGTTGCCTGCAACTGGCGGACCAGATGCATATTTTTCAACAGTAGCAGCAGCATGGCCATCATAAAGATCATGACGACTACGGTCATGATATCGGTAAATGAAGGCCAGAAGCTCTCGTTGCCCTGATCGGTGCGTGAATTCAAACGCAGGTCAACAAAAGCGCCGCTCATCACTCACTCCTGCCCTGAAGCCGAAAGCCTTCCCGGAGCGTTTCCCGGATGGCGGCCAGTTCAGAGATGATGCTTTGTTGCATGGCGCTATCCTGCCCAAGCAATGTCTCAAGCCTTTGCGTAATGGCCAGCACGCCCGACTGACCTTCATCCATACGATGGATCAAACGGCTGATGGTGGAAAGTAAATCGGCAACGCGATAATCAATGTCCTTCGCATTGATCTGAAACAGCGGCATCAGGCGGGTTGCCGTCATGCCTTCGATATGACCGAGCAGGTGGGTTTGAACGTCACCCAGGGCGCTGAAGAAATAACTGAAAACAAGATAACAGCTAATCGCCGTGATGGTGGTGCTTAACGCCGTGGACATACCATAAATGACCAGGCCCATGCCGCTAACGCTGACGGCCGATTTCAACATGTCCGAGGCGCCGGCCAGAGCAATGGACAAGGATACGATTGTACCGAAAACACCGGTCAGGATCAAAATGTTGTTGACGAATTTCGGCATCGTGGTGCGAGTGCTCTCGGCGGCGAGCAGGGATGCGGCCATGGCGCTGTGGTTAATCGGCGTATGGTGCTGATGCAGATGGAGCATCATGGCATATCGCCGGGCAATCATCGAATCAGGCCTGACGCCTTCCGCCGGATCAGAGAAGTCCTGGTCCATGTGATCCACGAAGCGGCGCAGCGATTCTTCCTCGCCTGCATAAAAGGAGAATGCCATGATCAGGCGAACCATGCCGGCCAGAAAAAGAAGAATAATGGCGCCATTAATCAGCAGACCCGCATGTGTCAGTTGATGATGAAGATAGATACTGGTCAGAAAACCCAGTTGCCAGTAAATCAGGCCCAGTGCGAACAGAAACACAACAGCCATGCGAATCAGTATATCGCGGCTATAATGGCGAATCGTGTGATGTAAGCTCAATCGAACCTCCCGTCGCGGTTCCAATCCGGATTGATCCGGGTGAATATGACGCCAAAGAAGGCAACAGGCAATACAATTTGATGTTTTCGCGAAAAGGCCGTCCATGGGCGCGATGATGACTTTTTGCGAAGGGCTCAATGGGCTCTGCATTTCACATCCGATACAGGATTCTGGGATAATTATTGTGCTTGCTTTTGGCCGTTGGGGTGATATAAATCGCCACTGGAAATTTGATCCGGCTTTATCAAGAGCAGCAGAGGGTTTCAGGCCCTGTGAAGCTGCGGCAACCGGCCAACGATGTTTGTACGACATCCGAGGCGTCCGGTGCCAATGCCTGCTTCCTGATGACAGGAAGAGCGATGAGGTGCGGTTGTCGATGTTCGCGGATTTTTACGCGCATGCAACCCCGCTTTATTCAGGCGGGGTTTCTTTTTGCCCGTCTTTCTTGAAACTTGCCGATATTTGGAGATGCATGAATGGGTAAGAGCATTGCGCGCGCGCTGAAATGCCGGGAGTGCGGCCAGGAATATGATATCGCGCCGGAACATGTGTGTGAGTTTTGTTTCGGACCGCTGGAAGTGGCGTATGACTACGATAGACTGGCTGGAGCATTCACTCGCGAACTGATTGAATCACGCCCGCAAACGATGTGGCGCTATAAGGAATTGCTACCGGTGGACGGTGATCCGACCGTGGGCGTGCAGAACGGTTTTACGCCTTTGGTCCGCGCCCGTAACCTGGGGAAGGCGCTTGGCGTATCCGATCTGTATATCAAGAACGATTCGGTATGTTATCCGACCCTCTCCTTCAAGGATCGCGTGGTGTCGGTTGCTTTGTCCAAAGCAGTCGAGTTTGGATATCAGACCGTCGCCTGTGCGTCCACGGGGAATCTTGCCGGCTCGGTGGCTGCCAATGCGGCGGCGGCCGGGCTCAAATCCTATGTGTTCATTCCGCATGATCTGGAGCGGGGCAAGGTGCTGGGCGCTGCCGTCTATGGCACCACGATGGTGGGCATCCGGGGTAATTACGACGATGTGAACCGCCTGTGTTCGGAGATTGCCGGTAAATACGACTGGGCATTTGTCAATGTCAATGTGCGTCCGTTCTATGCCGAAGGATCGAAAACGCTCGGTTATGAGGTGATGGAGCAACTGGGCTGGCGCGCGCCGCGGCATGTGGTGGTGCCGATGGCATCGGGTTCGTTGTGTACCAAAATTCACAAGGCCATCAAGGAATTCATTCAGCTTGGTCTGGTGGAGGATGTGCAGACCCGAATGTATGGTGCGCAGGCTACGGGTTGCTCGCCGATCTCCAGATCGGTCAAGGAGGGGACGGACCTGATTCATCCGGTGCGGCCTGACACCATTGCCAAATCGCTGGCCATCGGTAATCCGGCGGACGGCTACTACGCCAATCGGGTGATACGTGAAACAGGCGGATGGTCCGAGGACGTCTCCGATGATGAAATTGTGGCGGCGATTCGCCTGCTGGCCGAAACCGAGGGGATCTTCACGGAAACTGCCGGAGGCGTTACTCTTGGCGTAGCGAAGAAGCTGATCGAGCAGGGCCGCATTCCGCGTGATGAATTGATTGTTCTGTGCGTAACGGGCAACGGCCTGAAAACGCAGGAGGCGATTGCCGGCAAGGTGGCGGAGCCACGCATCATTGGCCCGAGTCTGGATGAGTTTGATGCGCTGGCCGAGGCGGATGCGGCACGGATGGCGGTAGAGAACTAATCTGCATGTTTCATGAATCGCCGTGATGATTGCGCTGGACCTTTGTTTGCAACGGATTACGAGGAGCCAATGGCAAGAGGCTCAAAAAGTAACGAATGACAGGAGTGATAATATGAGTGTAACCGTACGTATCCCGACCCCGTTGCGTAAGCTGACCGGTGGCGCCGATGAAGTATCGGTTGAAGCGGTCAACGTGAGTGAAATGATTGAGAATCTGGAGAGCGCGCATGCCGGGTTGAAAGAGCGCTTGTGCGATGACGCTGGCGATATTCGGCGTTTCGTGAACATTTATGTGAATGACGAAGATGTACGTTTCCTCCAGGGCAAGGATACGCCGCTGTCGGATAATGATCAGGTGTCCATTGTGCCCGCCATTGCGGGCGGAAACGCCTGAGTCCCCGGAGAATGATTTGAAACAGCGTATTTATCTGACGTTTTTAAAGCAAGCCGTACGCGAACCCTTGATTTGGAAGCTGGGGCGTGAATTTGATGTGATCACCAATATCCGCACTGCCGAGGTGAAAGAGGATATGGGTCTGGTCGGACTCGAGATTGAAGGCGCGCAGGATACCGTCGAGCAGGCTCTGGTCTGGCTTGAAGCGCAAGGCGTGCACGTCGACCCCATCGAACAGAACGTGATCGAAGGCTGAGTGTTGCAGTTGGCTCTGAGGATTCTTTTTTGGTAACTACTCAGCACCCCCGTCTTTTGCCCTCTGGCGGCGTTCCTGCGATGCTCAA
>CAYOUW010000066.1:0-11505 GCA_964407235.1 uncultured Zetaproteobacteria bacterium
GACTGCAGCAACGGCTGCGGGAGACGCTCGCCCACTCGGCGGCCTGGATCGTCGGCGCCCCCGGCAGCGGCAAAACCGTGTTGGCCAGCACCTACGTCGAGGCCGGCCGGCGCCCCTGCATCTGGTATCAGATCGACAGCCGCGACCGCTACCCGGCGACGCTGTTCCACTACCTGCGTCTCGCGGTGCAGGCAGTCGCGCCGCGGCGGGCGGCGCAATTGCCGCATCTAACCCCGGAATACCTGGCCGGGCTCGATGCCTACGCGCGGAGCTTTTTCGAACACTTCTTCGAACTCATCAAACCCGGGAGCATCCTGGTGTTCGACAATTGCCAGGTACTCCCTGACGATTCGATCACCGCGACCCTGCTGGCGGCGGGACTGGAGCAGGCGCCGGATTCGATCGGTGTGATTCTGATCAGCCGCAGCCCCCCCGGCACCGCGTTCGCGCGTCTGCTGGCCTGCGAATCCATCGCCATTATCGACGACAGCGCCTTGGCGCTGGACGTCGCCGAGGCGCGCGCTATCGCCCACAAGCGCTTCGGCAAGCGGCTGGCGCCGGCGAACGTGGATAAACTGCATCGCCGGGCGCGGGGCTGGGCCGCCGGCTTCACCCTGCTACTGGAACAGGCGGGCGCACACGGCCCGTCGCCGCCGACCGTGGCGGCCGGCGCGGTCGAGCCGTTATTCGACTACTTTTCCGCCGAGGTGCTATCCGGGGTTGCGCCGGAAACGTTGGAGACCCTGCTACAGAGCGCCTGGTTACCGTGCATGCCGGCGGCCCTTCTCGCCCGCCAGTGCGAGG
Source organism: uncultured Zetaproteobacteria bacterium (assembly GCA_964407235.1). Lineage (GTDB taxonomy): Bacteria > Pseudomonadota > Zetaproteobacteria > Mariprofundales > Mariprofundaceae > JAUZQZ01. The sequence goes on from CAYOUW010000066.1 coordinate 805, forward strand.
ATCCCAAGGCCGCCGCGCGGATCGCCGGGCTGTGCCGACTCAACTACTTCACCAGCCGTAACGTCGGCACCCAGTTGGCTTACGAGTATCATCCGTTGTTCCGCGATTGTCTGCTGCGTCAGGCCCGGGAATGCTGGCCCCCGGAGCGACTCGACGCGGTACGCCGGCGTGCCGCGCGGCTGCTGATCGAGGATCATCAGAGCGAGGATGCGCTCGAACTGCTGGTCGAACTTGAAGACTGGACACAAGTCGCGACCCTGCTGACGAACCAAGCCGCGACCTGGTTGGCGGAGGGCCGTACCCGGCTCATCGAATCGGCCCTGGAGGCCATGCCCGACAGCGAGATCGCGGCCCGGCCCTGGCTGCTTTATTGGCAGGCCAACTGCCGGTTGCCCCTCGATCAACCGACGGCGCGTACGCTGTTCGCCGCTGCCCTGGAAGGCTTCGAGTCCGCCGATGATGCCCGCGGTTGCTTTTGCGCATGGTCGGGCGTGATCGACAGCTTCGTCTACGAGTGGGGGAACTTTACCGCACTCGATCACTGGATCGCTCGCTTCGAGCGGTTACGCGAACGCTATCCGCACTTTCCCGATGTCGAGGCCGAGGCCCGGGCGGTGATCGGCATCTTCACGGCGCTCTCGTACCGTCAACCGCAGCATCCGGATCTACCGGACTGGACCCGGCGTATGCATCGACTCATCGAACAAAACGAGAGCCTGCGGCTGTTGGCCGGCAGCCGGCTGGTGCCGTATTACGTCTGGTGGAGCGGCGATCTGGCGCGTGCCGCGAGCATCACCGCGCTGCTGCAACCGCAGGCCGAACGCGCCGACGCGGACCCGCTGATCGGGGTCGTCTGGTGTGCGATCCGGGCGATGGAATTGTGGATGCGTTCGGACACTCAAGACTGCGTGACGATGGCTGAGCGCGGTCTCGAACTGGCCGCACGCAGCGGCATTCATATGTGGGATTTCATGCTTCTGGCGCAGGCGACCTGGGGCCAGCTCACCGCCGGCGATCTGGATGCTACGGACGAACTGCTCACGCGCATGAGTGCAGTACTGCAGCCCGCCCGCCTGCTCGATGCCTGCCACTACCACTACCAGGTTTTTACGGCAGCCATGCACCGGGGCGAGATCGCGACGATGTACGAACACGCCGAGACCGCGCTGCAACTGGCGCGCCGGGCCGGCGTGCCCTGGGCGCAGGGGACCGTGCTGCCGGCGCTGGCGCGGGCACTCGAACTGCGGGGCGAAACGGCTGCCGCCGATGCCTTGGTGGCCGAAGCCAATGACCTGGCCGCGGCAATCCACAGCGGTACCATCGCCTACACCGCATTGCTGGCGCAGACCGAATTTGCCCGCGCCCGCGGCCACCGGCGCAAGATGTTGAGCGCGCTGCGCGAATTTATGGCGGTGTGCCGAGTTCACGACTTCACCAACTCGTCCTTGTGGAACAGTTCCACCATGGCCGAATTATGCGTTACCGCACTCGAGCACGACATAGAGACCAAGTTCGTGCAGCGGCTGATTCGACTGCGGCGGCTCGCGCCGGAGCCCCCCCCGGTGCATTTGAGCAACTGGCCGTGGTCGTTGCGCATCGTCACCCTCGGTCATTTCGAGGTACGAAAGGACGATATACCGCTACGTTTCGAGGGCAAAAGCCAGAAACGCCCGCTCGCGTTGCTCAAGGCGATCGTGGCGCTGGGCAAGCGCGAGGTTCCCGAAGCGCGTCTCGCCGACGCCCTGTGGCCGGATGCCGAGGGCGACGCCGCGCAGCAGGCACTGGCCACAACGCTGCACCGTCTGCGCCGACTGATCGGGGTCGAGGCGGTGCAGCGCCAAGGGGGCTTGGTGGGCCTGGACCCGGCACGGTGCTGGGTGGACCTGTGGGCCTGCGAGCGCCATCTGGATGCCGTCGAAGACGCGCTGTCGGTAGGCGCTAAACCGGCTCTTGCGGCGCTCAGACCGGTGTTGACCCTCTATCGAGGCCCGTTTCTCGATGGCGACGAGGAAGCGCCGTGGGCACTGTCGGCACGCGAACGGCTCCGTAACCGACTGCTGCGTACCGTTATTGCCGTCGCCGACGCCCTGCACACCAGCGGCAACAATCGCGCCGCGATCGTTTGCTACGAACACGCCCTGGCGCTCGACGAACTGGCCGAAAACTGCTATCGAAGCCTGATGCGTTGCCACCTGGATAGTGGGCACCGCGCCGAGGGGCTTGCCGTCTACCGCCGGTGCGCCGAATTGCTCGACCGGGTGCTCGGCTGCGCGCCCAGCGCCGAAACCGAGGCCCTGCACCACGCCCTCACCCGCCGCTGAGTCGCCTTCCGGCATAACCGCGCACATCGCGGGCAATCCGTACCCGATCCGTAATCGCATGGCATCCAGACTCGGACGCGAATTCGTTGCGGGAGCGCCGGATGGCCCGACGGAAACGGCAATCGAGCACGGACAATACGATTGTCGACAGCTACGTCGTGCGCATCTATCGACGCACAGCACCGCGTGACGGCGGTTCCGGAACCCTCGTCGGCCTGGTTGAAGACGTCCGCGACGGCGGTGAGCGCCACGCCTTTCACAGCATCAGTGAACTGTGGGACGTCCTCGGTGCGGGCGGCGCGACGGCATCCGCCGTCTCCCGCGACCGGCGCTCGTCCAGCGGCCATGGAGACCATTCGTCATGAAACACAAGCATCTCGCCTGCTGCTCGCACTCGTCCCGTGGTGGCTGCACCGCCGCGGTCTGCGTTCCATGCCCACTCAACTTACAGAGGATATTCCGATGAAACGCCATTTGAAACTTCGTTTTCCTGTCTCCACCCTGGCCGCGCTCATGCTGAGTCTCGCGGCCCTGCCGGCACTCGCCGCCACGCCGGGTGCCGTTGACCCGGCCTTCAATAACGGTACGCCGGTGGTTCTTGACCTGAATTCAAGCGGCATTTCCCTTGAGCCCTACGCCGCGGCCATGAACCCGCTCAACGGCGACATCCTGTGGGCAGGGAACTATCAAAATTCCACGAGCCAGAGCGGTGAGATTGCCGTCTACAAGTCCGACGGCTCGCTCGATCCCGCGGTCGGCCCCGCCCCCGGGGGAGCAATCACACTGACCCCCGCCCAGGCCGGCTTCCCCGGTGGCTGGCTGGATTGGTATGCCATCGCCGTGGACGACCAGGGCCGGATCCTCGCGGCCGGCGCGGTTTATACATCGGGCATCCCAACCATGATCCTGACGCGCTTCATGTCCGGCGGTACGCTCGATACCAGCTTCGGTGCCAACGGCACGGGGATTGTCACCGATGCACTCAACCACTACGCCTACGCTACCGGCCTCTCGCTCACCGCCGACGGCCATATTCTCGTGACCGGCGAGGCGTCCGGTGTCAGTACCACCCCGGTGCAGCTCACGGTGTGGCGCTTCAATCTCGACGGCACGGCCGATACCGGCTTCGGCAGCAGCGGTCACGTGCAGATCGCCGCCGTCAGCGATCCCAACTACGAGACCTGCTTTCCCGCCCTGCAACCCGACGGCGCGCTCATCGCGGGCTGTCAACTGAACGCAGCGGGATCCTGGAAGCTCACGCGACTGAAGGCGGACGGCACGGTGGATACCGGCTTCGGCACCAACGGGTTCATCACCGGCGGTGCGAACCAACAACTCACCGGCCTGGCTCTGGCCCCGGATGGTGGCTTCGTCATCAGCAAGCTGGATACGAGCTTCTCACCACCCACACTCTATATACAGCGCTATCTCGCCAACGGCACGGTGGATCCCGGCTTCACCAGCGGCATTGTCATCGGCTCCGTTCCGAATGGGGTGGCGCGGGTACCGGTCGCGGTGCAGCCCGATGGCAAGATCCTGATCAGCGCCAATGGCGGCGGATATAATCTCGCGATCGTGCGCCTTCTCGCCGATGGCACGGGTGATACCAGCTTCGGCTCCGGCGGCAGCAGTACCATCGACTTCAGCAGCATCGGCGGCCACAGCTACACGCCCAACGCCACCGCGCTGCTGCTTCAGGGCGACGGCAAGATCGTGGCCTCGGGCTGGGCCGGTTCCCCCGGCATCTATGTCGCATTCGTCACCCGGGTGCTGAGCGATACCTACGATCTCACCCCCACGGCCCCCACGTTCACCGATGTCACCCGTGCCCCGCTGGGCCAGGCGCTCGCTTCCAACGCCGTCGCCGTAGGCGGAGAGACCATCGGCGGAGGGAGCAGTGGAGTGAACGTCGCCCTCGTTACCCAAAACGGTAAGTACAGCATCAGCGGCGCACCGTTCGCGGGCGGCTTCACCGCCACCAATGCCGCCTGGGCTCCCGCCGAGGGTTCGCTCGCACTGGAGCAGATGACGCCCAGCAGCGGCGGTACCGCCACCACCACCACCGTGGTGCTCGGCGGCTTCTGGGCGGCGAACAACTATGAGGTTCCGCTCGGTAGTCCCGCCACGGCCAACTGGACGACCACCACCGATCAGCCCCCGGTGGCGAACGACGGTACGCTCATCGCTAAACCGGGCAAGGCGACCACCGGCACGCTCACCGCCACCAACCCGAGCAGCGGCACGCTTAGCTATGCCATCGTCACCTTGCCCGGCCACGGTACGGCCACGATCACCAACCCCGCCACCGGCGCCTACAGCTATACCTCCGCCAACGGCTACCGCGGCGCCGACGCCTTCACCTGGAAGGTGAACGACGGGGTGGCCGATTCGAACACGGCCACCGTGAGCGTCACCGTCAAGAAGGCGCCTTCCAGTGGCGGCGGCGGCGGCGGCTTCGGCCCGCTCGCGCTCTTCGGCCTGCTGCTGCTCGCACTCGTCCCGTGGTGGCTGCGCCACCGCGGTTTCCGTTCCACTTCCACCCGACCCACAGATACCACCCGACTCACAGAGGATATTCCGATGAAACATCGTTTAAAACTTCGTTTTCTTGTCTCCACCCTGGCCGCGCTCATGCTGAGTCTCGCGGCCCTGCCGGCCCTCGCCACCACGCCGGGCACCATTGACCCGGGCTTCAACGGCGGCAAACCGGTGGTTCTTGACTTGACCCCCAGCGCTACCATTCAGCCCTATGCCGCGGCCATGAACCCGCTCAACGGCGACATCCTGTGGGCAGGGCACTATCAAACTCCCGTGGGTCAGGGTGGTGGGATTACCGCCTATAAACCGGACGGTACGGTCGATACCAACTTCGGCGGCACCGGCAACACGGGAATCGGTTTGACCGCCGACCAGGCCGGCTTCACCGGCGGCTACCTGTATTTGTATGCCATCGCCGTGGACGGCCAGGGCCGGATTCTCGCGGCCGGTAACGTCTGGAACTCGGCGGGTACCATCACCGCCATGGTGCTCGCGCGCTTCAAGCCCGACGGTACGCTCGATACCGCCTTCAACGGCACAGGGATTGTCACCGCTACACTTAACAACTACGCCGAAGCTACCGGCCTCTCGCTCACCGCCGACGGCCACATTCTCGTGACCGGCGACGCGTACGATGCCGGCGGCACGCAAGACGAACTCACGGTGTGGCGGTTCAAGCCCGACGGCACGGCCGATACCGCCTTCGGCAGCAATGGTTACGTGCAGATCCCCGCCGTCAATAATCCCTTCATCTGGAACTGCTTTCCCGCCCTGCAACCCAATGGCGCGCTCATCGTGGGCTGTGAACTAAGCACATCCTGGAAGCTCACGCGACTGAAGGCGGACGGCACGGTGGATACCGGCTTCGGCACCAGCGGGTTCGTCACCAGCGTTGCCAACCGGTACTTCACCGGCCTGGCCCTCGCCCCAAACGGCGGCTTCGTCATCAGCGAGGTGGATACGAGCCTCTCACCACCCGAGCTCGATATGCGCCGCTATGTCGCCGACGGCACGGTGGATACCGGCTTCGGCACCGGCGGTCTAGTTGTCTTCGGCCCCGTTCCGAATGGGACATGGCAGGTACCGGTTGCGGTGCAGCCCGATGGCAAGATCCTGTTCAGCGGCAATGACGGCGGATATCTTCTCGGGATCGGGCGCCTTCTCGCCAATGGTTCCTTCGATCCCAGCTTCGGCCCCTTCGGCGGCTACAACGACATCGACTTCACCAACATCGGCGGCTACAACTACACACCCTATCCTACGGCACTGCTGGTGCAGGGCGACGGCCGGATCGTGGCCTCGGGCTGGGCCGATTCCACCGCGGGTAGCGGTGAGGCCGCCTTCGTCACCCGGGTGCTGAGCGATCCCTACGCCCTCACGCCCTCGGCGCTTGCCTTCAACGCCGTCACCCGTGCCCCGCTGGGCCAGGCGGTGGCTTCCAACGCCGTCGACGTAAACGGAGTGAACATCGGGGGGAATATCAACGGTGTGTATCTCGCCCTTGTTACTCAGAACGGCAAGTACGGCAGCAGCACTGGCGGACCGTTCGCGGGCGGCTTCACCGGCACCAACGTTGCCTGGGTTCCCGCCTGGATCCCCGCCGGGGGTACCCTCGCGCTCGAGCAAATGACGCCCACCACCGGGGGTACCGACACCACCACCACCGTGGTGCTCGGCGGCTTCTGGGCGGCGAACAACTACGAGGTTCCGCTCGGCACTCCCGCCACGGCAAGCTGGACGACCACCACCGATCAGCCCCCGGTGGCGAGCGACGGTACGCTCATCGCCACCACGGCCAAGGCGACCACCGGCACGCTGACCGCCACCAACCCGAGCAGCGGCACGCTGGCCTTTGCGATCGTGACCGCACCGGCCCACGGTACGGCCACGATCACCAACCCCGCCACCGGCGCCTACACCTATACCTCCGCCGCCGGCTACCGCGGCAGTGACGCCTTCACCTGGAAGGTGAACGACGGGGTGGCCGATTCGAACACGGCCACCGTGAACGTCACCGTCAATGCGGCGCCGCCTCCGCCTCCGCCTCCCAGTGGCGGCGGTGGTGGCGGCTTCGGCCCGTTCGCGCTCCTGGGCCTGTTGTTCCTTACCCTCGTTCCGTGGTGGCTACGCCGCCGCAGTCTTTGTTCCACTCCCACTCAACCCACAGATCCCACTCAACTTACAGAGGATATCCCGATGAAACTTCATTTAAAGCTTCGTTTTCCTGTCTCCATCTTTGCCGCGCTCGCGCTCGGCTTCCTTACCCTGCCGGCCCTGGCCGCGCCGGGCACTATCGATACCACCTTCAACGGCGGCACGCCGGTGATTCTTGATATGAACTCCAGCGGCGTTTCCATTGACCCCTACGCCGCGGCCATGAACCCGCTCAACGGGGATATCCTGTGGGCAGGGGACTATCAAGATTCCACGACTCAGGACGGTGCGATCATTGCCTATAAACCCGATGGCTCGTTCGATACCGGCTTCGGCGGCGGCAGCGGGATAATCCTCCTGACCGCCGACCAGGCCGGCTTCACCGGTGGCGAGCTGTATTTGTCTGCCATCGCCGTGGACGACCAGGGCCGGATACTCGCGGCCGGCGAGGTCGTTGACGCGGGGTATACCACCTGGGCCATGGTGCTCGCGCGCTTCAAGCCCGACGGTACGCTCGATACCACCTTCGGCGCCAACGGCACGGGGATTGTCACCGCTGCACTCAATAACACCGCCTACGCCAGCGGTCTTTCGCTCACCGCCGACGGCCTTATTCTCGTGACCGGCGCTGCATACGATGCCAATGGCTCTCAACTGCAGCTCACGGTGTGGCGGTTCAAGCCCGACGGCACGCCCGATACCGCCTTCGGCGGCAATGGTTACGTGCAGATCACCGCCGTCAGCGATCCCTGGAACCTCTGGCCCTGCTTGCCCGCCCTGCAACCCGACGGCGCGCTCATCGTGGGCTGTCAACTGAGCAATGCGGGCTCCTGGAAGCTCACGCGACTGACGGCGGACGGCACGGTGGATACCGGCTTCGGCACCGGCGGGGTCGTCGCCAGCGCTGCCAACCGGTTCCTCGACGGCCTGGCCCTCGCCCCGGACGGCGGCTTCGTCATCAGCGAAGAGGATACGAGTCCCGCAACACCCGAGATCTATATGCGTCGCTATCTCGCCGACGGCACGGTGGATACCGGCTTCAACGGCGGCAGTCCATTTGACATCGGCCCCGATCTGGGTTCGATGTTCCAGGTACCGATCGCGGTGCAGCCCGATGGCAAGATCCTGTTCAGCGTCAATGACGGTGGAACCGGTCTCTTCGTCGTGCGCCTTCTCGCCAATGGTGCCCTCGATACCAGCTTCGGCCCCTTCGGCGGCTACAACGACATCGACTTCACCAACATCGGCGGCACCGACTACACCCCCTACGCCACCGCGTTGCTGCTGCAGGGCGACGGCAAGATCGTGGCCACGGGCTGGGCCGACTCCACCGCGATCAGCGGTGAGGCCGCGTTCGTCACCCGGGTGACGAGCGACACCTACGATCTCACGCCCACGGCGCCCGCGTTCACCGCCGTCACCCGTGCTCCGCTCGGCCAGGCGCTGGCTTCCAACGCCGTCGCCGTAGGCGGGGAGACCATCGGCGGGGGGAGCAGTGGAGTGAACGTCGCCCTTGTTACCCAAAACGGTAAGTACAGCATCAGCGGCGCACCGTTCGCGGGCGGCTTCACCGCCACCAATACCGCTTGGGCTCCCGCCGAGGGTTCGCTTGCACTCGAGCAGATGACGCCCACCACCGGCGGCACCGCCACCACCACCACCGTGGTGCTCGGCGGCTTCTGGGCGGCGAACAACTACGAGGTTCCGCTCGGCACTCCCGCCACGGCAAGCTGGACGACCACCACCGATCAGCCCCCGGTGGCGAGCGACGGTACGCTCATCGCCACCACGGCCAAGGCGACCACCGGCACGCTGACCGCCACCAACCCGAGCAGCGGCACGCTGGCCTTTGCGATCGTGACCGCACCGGCCCACGGTACGGTTACGGTGACTGCCGCTACAGGTGCCTACCGCTATACTTCCACCGCCGGCTACAGCGGTAGCGACACCTTCACCTGGAAGGTGAACGACGGGGTAGCCGACTCCAACATCGCCACCGTGAACGTCACCGTCAAGAAGGCACCGCCCAGTGGCGGCGGTGGCGGCGGCTTCGGCGGCCTCGGTTTGCTCGCCCTGGCCCTGCTGGGCGGCGGCGCGATGTTCCGCCAGCGTCGCGCGTCCTGAGGCCATGCGGCCCCGGCTCCCCCGTGACGGGGAGCCGGGGTCATTGTCGGTCTTCGAGGAGTTTCGGTGCGAAGCACCCGAAGCTTCCGGTTTAGGGGAAAAATTTGTCGTGTGCCATCGATTCCAAAACTACCGCGCAGTGACCGTGACCATTGCGCTCGGCTTGACGCTGAGCTTCAGCGCCGCTGCCTCTTATGCCGGCAGCGGCAAGGCGAAAACCGCGGTGAAAGTCAAAGCACCGCTTGCGGCTGCGATCGACCCGTGCCGCCTGCTCACCAAGGCAGATGCAAAGAAGGTTCTCGGCGCACCGGTGACGGATGCCAAGGTCTACCACGATGTCGGCGTGCCCGGCACAAGCTGTTCCTATTTCACCTCGGCGCCCATCGCTGAAGCCGGCGGGACCGGGGCGGTGTCGGTCGATGTCTACGACATGGCGACGTTCAAGCAGAAGGGAAGCTATTTCAAATCCCCCGAGAACTATTTTTATCGCAGTCGCGATGCGTTGATGTCCACGAGCCACCATGGGGTGCAGGATGTGAGCATCGTGAACGCCGTGGGTGAGGCGGCGTTTTGGCAGCCCGGGCCCGGGCTTTTGAACGTGCTGGATCGAGGCGTTTATCTGGTCCTGAGCGTGCACGCAAATTTTCACATCCCGCTCGGCCCCGGCGAAAAGGTGGATGTTGAGGAGGATGCAGCCCAGCTTCATGCCGCCAAGAATCTGGCGAATCATGTGGTGCTGCCACGGCTCGAAAAACGCCAATAGGCTGCGGCGCGAGTCCTGGGGCAATGCAGCCCCAGCTCCCTGTGACGAGGAGTCACCGTGACACCCGTTCCACTGCCACTCAACTCACAGAGGGCATTCCGATGAAACCCCTTTTAAAACTTCGTTTTCTGGTCTCCACCCTTGCCGCACTCATGCTGAGTCTCGCGGCCCTGCCAGCGCTGGCCGCGTCGGGACCGGGCACCGTTGACCCGGCCTTCAACAGCGGCCGGCTGGCAATTCCTGACTCCACCCTGGAGACGGAGGGCGGGCACAGGCGGTTCGGCACGAATACGCCCGGTTCCAATTTTCCACCTATCGACCCTGAACCTCAAACGCAAATGGCCGCAACCCTGTTTTCGACGATAACACTCATCGCGGACTCGATCCTGTAGCCCGTCCCGGGTACACCCGTCGGAACCGGCGTCTTTCCCACCGGCGGAATCGCCACGCAAACGCCGGGTTGCTGCGGGTTTCACCGGCATTCGTCGAGCTGCATGCAGCCATGCGGATTGATCGCTACCGCAGCGGCACCCCTCGCCGCGTCCTATCCTGCATCGACTATGGTCCCGATGGCTAATGTCGTGTTGCTACAGGCAGTAGAAAGGTCTTGTGTTTTAGAAATTTCTAATTTAGAATGATCTTTATTGGAGGGCTGCTCCGTGGCCCCTGTACAAGCCGCCATGCGGCAGGAGGAAGCATGAACATCGACCGTTGGGTGTTTCGAATCGCGGGTATTCTGGTGCTCATCAGCATCGCTCTGGGCTTCTGGGTCAACCTGTACTGGCTGTGGCTGGGGGTGTT